>CAXTTH010000063.1:0-8832 GCA_964247035.1 uncultured Acetobacteraceae bacterium | reverse complement strand
GCCTCCGGCTGCTGCTCCGCCGCGTCCACCGCCGTCCAGGCCGCCGCGTTCACCACCAGGTCCGGCCGGTGGCGGCGGAAGGCGGCCTCGACCGTCTCCGGCCGGTCGAAGTCGAACTCCGGCCGGCCCACCCGCGCCAGGTCGGCTCGCTGCGCCAGCTCGGTGGCGACCTGCCCGGCGCCGCCGGTGACGAGGATCATGCCCCGCCTTTCCCGATCCGGAACCACTCGGGCATCTCCGCCCAGCTTGGCAGCGCCTTGTCCTTGTCCGAAAGCTGCACCTCGCCTGCCGTCACCGGCCAGGGCAGCGCCAGGTCCGGGTCGTCCCACTGGATGCCGCGCTCGGAGGCGCGGTCGTACGGCGCGGTGGTCTTGTAGATAACCTCGGTGTCGGGTTCGAGCGTGCAGAAGCCGTGCAGGAAGCCCGGCGGCACCCAGAGCTGCTGCCAGTTGGCAGCGCTCAGCTCGGCCGCCACGTGCTGCCCGAAGCTCGGCGAGCCGCGCCGCGCATCCACCGCCACGTCCCAGATGGCGCCGCGCGCCACCCGCACCAGCTTGCCCTGCGCGAACGGGTCCAGTTGGCAGTGCAGCCCGCGCAGCACGCCGCGCGCTTGCGACATGCTGTGGTTGTCCTGCACGAAAGCCAGGTCGATGCCCGCCGCCGCCGTGCCCTGCGCCGTCCAGGTCTCGGAGAAGAATCCCCGGGAGTCACCGAAGCGCGCCGGGGTGAACAGCACCACCTCGGCGATGGCCAGGCGCTCGAACCTCATGCGTGCACCCCGTCCGCCAGCTCGAGCAGCAGCCGGCCCAGCTCCGTCTTGCGCAGCGCCAACGCCCGCTCCCGCAGGGCGGGCGCGTCGATCCAGCCCATGCGGAACGCGACCTCCTCCGGGCAGCCGACCAGCATGCCCTGGCGGGACTGGATGGTCTGCACGAAGGTCGCGGCTTGCAGCAGGCTGTCCGGCGTGCCGGCGTCCAGCCAGGCGCAGCCCCGCCCGAGCCGCTCCACCGCCAGCTCGCCGGCCTCCAGGTAGATGCGGTTGAGGTCGGTGATCTCCAGCTCGCCGCGGGAGGAGGGCCGGATGCGGCGGGCATACTCCGTCACCCGGCAGTCATAGAAGTACAGCCCGATCACCGCCCAGTTGGACAGCGGCGCGGTCGGCTTCTCCACGATCTCGGTGGCCCGCCCCTCGCCGTCGAACGACACCACGCCGTAACGCTCCGGGTCGCGCACCTGGTAGGCGAACACGGTGGCGCCGCGCTCCCGCCGCGCGGTGGCCTGGAAGGTCTGGCTGAGCTGGTCGCCGAAGATCATGTTGTCGCCCAGCACCAGCGCGCAGGCCTCGCCGGCCAGCCACTCCGCGCCGATCAGGAACGCCTGCGCCAGCCCGTCCGGGCGGGGCTGCTCGGCGTAGCTGAACCGGCATCCCAGGTGCGCGCCGTCGCCCAGCAGCCGCTCGAACATCGGCAGGTCGATCGGGGTGGAGATCACCAGGATGTCCCGGATGCCGGCCAGCATCAGGATGGAGAGCGGGTAGTAAGCCATCGGCTTGTCGTACACCGGCAGCAGCTGCTTGGACGCCGCCAGCGTCATCGGGTGCAGCCGGGTGCCGGAGCCGCCGGCGAGCAGGATGCCCTTCACGCCGCCGCACCCAGCCGCTGCCCTTGGTAGCGCCCGGCGCGGATGCGCTCCCACCAGGCCCGGTTGTCCACGTACCACTGCACCGTGCGCTGCAACCCGGCGTCGAAGTCGTGCGCGGCGCGCCAGCCCAGCGCGGCCTGGGCGCGTCCAGGGTCGATCTCGTAGCGGAAGTCGTGGCCAGGCCGGTCGGCCACGAAAGTGATCAACCGCTCGCGCGCCCCGCCCGGGTCCGGCTGGATGCGGTCCAGCGCCGCGCAGATGCCGCGCACCACCTGGAGGTTGCTGCGCGGCTGCCGCGCACCGATGGCGAGCGTGGCCCCCGGTTCCGCCCGCTCCAGCGCCAGCGCCAGCGCCGCGGCATGGTCGTCCACGAACAGCCAGTCGCGCTGGTTGGAGCCGTCGCCGTACACCGGCAGGGGCTTGCCCTCCAGCGCGTTGAGCGTGACCAGCGGGATCAGCTTCTCCGGGAATTGCCACGGCCCGTAGTTGTTGGTGGTGTTGGTGACGAAGGCGGGCAGCCCATACGTGTGCCACCAGGCGCGCACCAGGTGGTCGGAGGCGGCCTTGCTCGCAGAATACGGGCTGCGCGGGTCGTAGGGCGTCGCCTCGGTGAACGGCGGGTCATCCGCGTCCAGCGCGCCGAACACCTCGTCGGTGGAGACGTGGTGGAAGCGGAACGCCGCCCGCCGCGCCGGGTCCAGCCCCGCCCAGTGGGCGCGCGCGGCTTCCAGCAGCACGAAGGTGCCGGTGACGTTGGCGTGCACGAACGCCGCCGGGCCGTCGATGGAGCGGTCCACGTGGGTTTCCGCCGCCAGGTGCATCACCGCGTCCGGCTGGTGGGCGGCGAACACCTGCCCCATGGCGCCAGCGTCCGTGATGTCGGCGCGCACCAGCGTGTGGCGGGGGTCGTGGCCGGCGTCCTCCAGCGCGTCCTCGGAGGCGGCGTAGGACATCCTGTCCACGTTCACCACGCTGTGGCCGGTGTGGCGGATCAGGTGGCGGATCACGGCCGAGCCGATGAACCCGCACCCGCCGGTCAGCAGAACGCGCATGGTGTGTCCCGTTCGAGGTGGCGGCCACGGGTGGGCCGCTCATGCCATAATGTGCCAGCGCGGCGGCAGGGCGGCAACCACGCGGGCCAGCCGGAGGACGGGGCGGGCCCGCCCTGCTTCCTGGCCTCCGACGCCTCGGCCTTCGTCACCGGCCAGCCGCCCGGCGTGTGCGGCGGCGTCGCGCCGAGCTGAGGCGCCCGCCTGCGTCGCAACCCCGCGGGCGCGCCCAGGCAAATAGAACCCCAGGGCCGTCAATCCACCGGCCTCGCTGCTGCGTTGCGGCATGATGAAGAAAACCCCGCCCCAGGTGGACCCGGCCGACCGGCTGTCCCGCCTGACCGCCCTGCGCAACGAGAAGATGGCCGAGTCGGCCCACGCCTACGTCCGCGGCAGCACCGTCAAGTTCTACGAATGGCTCGCCTCGGCCGATCACGTCACGGTGCCCGAAGGGCCGTCGGTGTGGATTTGCGGCGATTGCCACGTGGGCAACCTCGGCCCGGTCGCCGGGGCGGACGGCTCGCTCGAGATCGAGATCCGCGACCTCGACCAGACCGTCATCGGCAACCCGGCGCATGACCTCATGCGCCTCGGGCTCTCCCTCGCCATGGCCGCCCGCGGCTCCGACCTGCCCGGCATCACCACGGCGCACATGCTGGAACGCATGATGGAGGGCTACGAGACCGCGCTCGCCGACGCCGACCCAGACATCTCGGCGCCCGTGCCCGCCATCGTCCGGCTCGCCATGCGCCAGGCCGCCGGGCGGTCCTGGAAGCACCTGGCGGACGAGCGCATCCAGGGCGTGGAACCGGCGATCCCGCGCGGCAAGCGGTTCTGGCCGCTGGCCAAGGACGAGAAGCGCGCCATCGACGAGCTGTTCGCCCGCGACGACGTGCAGGCGCTCGTCACCTCCCTGCGCACCCGCGAGGACGGCGCCGAGATCGCCGTCCTGGATGCGGCCTACTGGCGCAAGGGTTGCAGCTCGCTCGGTCGGCTGCGCTACGCCGTGCTGGTGGCGGTCGGCAAGGGCAAGTCGGTCCGCCACTGCCTGATGGACGTCAAGGAGGCGGTGGCCGCGGCCGCGCCGCGCGACCCGGCCGCCAAGATGCCGCGCGACAACGCCGAGCGCGTCGTGGAGGGCGCCCGCCACCTGTCCCCCGCCCTCGGCACCCGCATGCTGCCGCTGCGCTTGCTGGACCGCGGCGCCTTCTTGCGCGAGCTGCTGCCGCAGGACCTCAAGCTGGAGATCGAGCACCTGACGCGGGAAGAGGCGATGCAGGTGGCCGAGTACCTGTCCGCCGTGGTGGGCCGCGCGCACGCCCGCCAGATGGGCAGCATGGACCGCAAGGCCTGGGCCGCCGAGCTGGGCCGCAACCGCTCCAAGACGCTGGACGCGCCATCCTGGCTGTGGCTCAGCATCGTGGACCTCGTGGCCACGCACGAGGGCGCCTACCTGGAGCATTGCCGCCGGCACGCGCTTGCGCCGGCGTAGGCCCCGGTCTCAGGGGGCGCTGAAGCCCTGGTCCGCGAACGGGTCCGAGCTGGGTCGCTTGATGACCACGTAGGCATGGTTCGTCGCCTGGTGGCACTGGTTGCAGCCAAGCGTCAGCGCCTCGTAGGCTGTGCCAAAGGCGGCAGGGTCCTTGGCCTTGATGGCGATCTCCAGGTCCGCCAGCTGCGGCGTCGCGAACGCCTCGATGAGGTCCGCCATGCTGCGGCCCTTGTAGTCCGGGATGGCCGTGGCGATGCGGGCCAGCGCGCCGCCGATGTTGTGCCGCTCATATTCGGCGTACTCCCAGTCGCCGCCGCTTCCGGCCAGCCACAGCTTTATGTGGCGCGGCTGGACAATCGTGTTCATCAGGTCGCTGGTGACGGGGCGGTAGCTCGGCGGGGCCGCTGGCTCGGCCGCGCTCCTGGCGCCCACGGCCGCCAGGCCCACGCAGGCCATGAGCGCCGCCTTCACGGGCATCGCGGTCAAGCCGCCACTGCCTCGCGCTGCGGCGTGGCCTGCGGCACGGCGTCATGCGGCGCCTTCGGCCGCTTGCGGCCGAGCCCGGCCAGCTTGTCCATGTAGATGTACACCACCGGCGTGGTGAACAGCGTCAGCACCTGCGACACCAGCAGCCCGCCCACCATCGCGTAGCCGAGCGGCTGCCGCAACTCGGAGCCGGTGCCGGTGCCCAGCGCCAGCGGCACGCCGCCCAGCATGGCGCACAGCGTCGTCATCAGGATCGGCCGGAACCGCAGCAGGCAAGCCTCGTGGATCGCCTGCTCGGCCGAGAGCCCGCGCTCGCGTTCGGCATGGATGGCGAAGTCCACCAGCATGATGCCGTTCTTCTTGACGATGCCGATCAGCAGGATGATGCCGATGATCCCGATCACGTCCAGGTTCATGCCGAACAGCATCAGCGTCGCCAGCGCGCCGAGCCCGGCGGCGGGCAGGGTGGAGAGGATGGTCAGCGGGTGGATCATGCTCTCATACAGCATGCCCAGGATCAGGTAGACCGCGAACAGCGCCGCCGCGATCAGGATCGGCGTGCTGCTGAGCGAGCTTTGGAACGCCTGCGCGCTGCCTTGGAAGGCAGTGACCAAGGACTTGGGCGCGTGCAGCCCCGCCATCTCGCGCTGCACCGCCGCCACCGCCGCGCCGATCGACACGTGCGCCTGCAGGTTGAAGCTGATGGTGACGGACGGGAACTGCCCCTGGTGGTTCACCGAGATGACCGACACGCCCGGCTTGAACGCGGCGATCTGGCTCAGCGGCACCTCGGCGCCGTCCTGCGACCTCACGTAGATGCGGCCGAGCGCCTCCGGTCCTTGCTGATAGGCCTGGTCGGTCTCCAGGATGGCATAGTACTGGTTCAGGGTGGTGTAGATCTTGGCGATGTGCCGCTGCCCGAACGCATCGTAGAGCGTCGAGTCCACGCTTGCAGGCGTGATGCCGAAGCGCGACGCCGCCGAGCGGTCGATGTCGATGGAGACGGTGCGGCCCGCGTTCTCCTGGTCGCTGGTGACGGAGGACAGTTGCGGCAGGGCCTGCAGCTTCTGCAGCAGCTTGGGCGCGTACAGGTTCAGCTCGGCTGAATCCACGTCCGTCAGGGTGAACTGGTACTGCGTCTTGGACAGGCGCGCGCCGATGGTGATGTCCTGCGCCGCCTGCATGTAGAGCCGGATGCCCTGCACGCCTTGCAGCGCGGTGTCCAGCCGCGCGATCACCTGGTCCGCGGTCACGTCGCGCTGCCCCTGCGGCTTGAGGGTGATGAACACCCGGCCGTTGTTCTCCGTCACCGTGGGCCCGCCCGGGCCGATGTAGCCGACCGCGGAGGCCACCGCCGGATCTTGGCTGGCGATCTGGATGATGGATTGCTGGCGCTGCTTCATGCCGTCGGGCGACACGTCCTGCGCCGCCTCGCTGATGCCGACGATGATCCCGGTGTCCTGCTGCGGGAAGAAGCCCTTCGGGATGGCGACGAACAGCCACACGGTCGCCGCCACCGTGCCGATCATCACCGCCAGCGTGATGCGCCGATGGCGCAGCGCCACGGCCAAGGCGCGGTCGTAGCCGTGGACCAAGCCCTCCAGCCCCGCTTCCAGCTTGCGCGACAGCCAGCCGGGATGCGCCTCGTGGTCCGGCTTGAGCAAGTGCGCGCACATCATCGGCGTCAGCGTGAGCGAGACCACGACCGAGACGACGATGGACACGGCGACGGTGACGGCGAACTCGCGGAACAGCAGCCCCACCACGCCGCTCATCAGGAACAGCGGGATGAACACCGCGATCAGCGAGACCGAGATGGACATGATGGTGAAGCCGATCTCGCCAGCGCCCTTCAGCGCCGCCTCCATCGGCGACAAGCCGTCCTCGATGTGGCGGACGATGTTCTCGATCATCACGATGGCGTCGTCCACCACGAAGCCGACCGCGATGGTCAGCGCCATGAGCGACAGGTTGTCCAGGCTGTAGCCCAGCACGAACATGACCGCGAAGGTGCCGACCAGCGAGATCGGCACCGACACGGCCGGGATCACCGTCGCCCACAGCTTGCGCAGGAACACCGCGATGACGCCGACCACCAGCGCGATGGTCAGCAGCAGGGTGAACTGCACGTCCTGCACGCTGGCGTTGATGGTCTGCGTGCGGTCCGACACGATCTCGACCTTGACCGCCGGCGGCACCGCGGCCTGCAACGCCGGCAGCGCCCGCTTGATCGCCGCCACCGTGCTGATGACGTTGGCGCCGCTCTGCCGCTGCACCGCCAGCAGCACCGCGGGCTTCGTGTTCAGCCAGCCGGCCAGCGTCCGGTCCTCCGGCGCCACGATGGCGCGCCCGATGTCGCGCACCCGCACCGGCGCGCCGTTGCGGTAGGCTACGATGGTGTCCGCGAACCCGGCGGCCGTCTTGATCTGGTCGTTGCTCTGGATGATGAAGCTCTGCTGCTTGCCGTAGAGCAGGCCCTTGGGCTGGTCCACCGTGGCGTTGGTCAGCGCGCCGCGGATGGTCTCCAGGTCCAGGTTCGCGGCGGCGAGCTGCGCCGGGTTGACCTGGATGCGGATCGCCGGGTTCTGCAAGCCGCCGATCCCCACCAGCCCCACTCCGGGCAGCTGCGAGATTTTTTGCGCCAGGATCGAGTTGGCGTAGTCGCTCACCGCGGTGATCGGCAGCGTGTCCGAGGACAGCGAGATCAGCAGGATGGGCGTGTCCGCCGGGTTGGTCTTGCGGTACAGCGGCGGGTTCAGCAAGGCTGCCGGCAAGTCCGCGGCGGCGGCGTTGATCGCCGCCTGCACGTCCCCGGCGGCGGAGTCGATCGTCCGGCTGCGGTCGAACTGCAGCGTGACCTGGGTGAAGCCGGTGCCGCTGCTCGACGTCATCTGGCTCAGGCCGGGAATCTGGCCGAACTGGCGCTCCAGCGGCGTGGCCACCGTGGCCGCCGTGGTGTCCGGGTCGGAGCCGGGCAGGTAGGCCGTGACCTGGATGGTGGGCGAGTCCACGTTGGGCAGGGCGGCCACCGGAAGCTGCACGTAGCCGAGGATGCCGAGCGCCACGATCGTCACCATCAGCAGCGAGGTGGCGATCGGCCGGCGGATGAAGCCCGCGGACAGGTTCATGGCAGCAGCCCCGAGGACGCGGCCGAGCTGCTCGCCACCTGGTCCGGCTGCGACGGCGTCACCACCGTGCCGTCCACCAGCCGGTACTGGCCTTGCACCACCACGGTCTCGCCCGGCTTCAGCCCGGTGCCGACCAGCGCCACGCCCCGCTGCCGCTGCGCCACGGTGACGGGGCGGGGCTGCGCCTTCTCGCCGGCGCCCACGACATAGACGAACTCGCCCCCCGCTCCTTGCTGCACCGCGTCGGTGGGCACGGACAGGCCGTCCTTCACCGTCCGCACCGTCAGCTCGACGTTGACGAAGGTGCCGGGCCACAGTTGGCGGTGCGCGTTGGGGAACAGCGCCTTGAGTTGCACCGTGCCGCTCGCCGGGTCGGCCTGGTTGTTGATGAGCAGCAGCCGGCCCGTGTCGAGCTGCCGGGCGCCCGCCTGGTCATACGCCGCCGCCGCCACCTCGCCGGCCGCGAGCGCGTTCTGCACCTGCGGGATGGCGGCTGCGGGCAGGGTGAAGATAATGGCGATCGGCTGCACCTGCGTCACCGTCACCAGCCCGGCGGCATCGGCGGGATGGATGACGTTGCCCACGTCCAGCGCGCGGATGCCGGTCACCCCGTCGAACGGCGCAGTCAGCGAGGTGTAGCCGAGCTGGGTTCGCGCGTCCTCGATCGCCGCCTGGTCCGCCTCGATCGTGCTCTGCGTTTGGCTGACCTGGGATTTCTGGTCCGTCACCTGCTGCTCGGTGGCGAAGCCGCGGTCCAGCAGCGGCACGTTGCGGCTGAGGTTGACCTGGGCGTTGGCGTGGTGCGCCTGGTCGCGCGCCAGTTGCGCCTGCGCCTGGTCGAGCTTGGCCTGGTTGGGCCGCGGATCGACCTGGGCGAGCACGTCGCCGCGGTGCACTTCCTGGCCCTCGACGAAGTTCACGCTTTGCAGCACGCCGGCGACCTGCGTGCGGATCACGGCCGAGTTCAGCGCCTGCACCGTGCCAAGGCCGTCGAGGATGATCGGCACGTCATGCCGCTGCACCGCCGCCACCACCA
>CAXTTH010000062.1:0-8916 GCA_964247035.1 uncultured Acetobacteraceae bacterium | reverse complement strand
CCTCGGAGCAAGTGGCGGCGGCGATGCAGGCCGTGGGCCTGGATGGTTGGCAGCGTTTCCTGGCCGACGCGCAGGCGCGGGCGGACGATCCGGCCACGCGAGCGGCCGTTGCGGCGAGCCTGCCGCAGCCCACGCCTCCGCCGCCGCGCCCAGCCGTCGAAACTGCGGCGAAGCCTGCCCCATCTCCTGCCACGGCCACTGAACCGGAGCACGGCCCGATCTGGCAGTGGCTGCACGGCCTCGGGCTGGCCAAGACCCGGCATGAGCAGGCGACCGAGTTGCGGCGCGTCATGGGCTCCCAGGGCGGCCTCGTTTACACGCGGGACGGCGTGCCCCTGAACGTCGATCAGATGTCGGACGACGAGGTGCTGGCGCTCAACAAGGAAACTCACGGGCAGCCGCATGGCCCGCCGTTGATCGGCGCGGCGGCTCCGATTATGACGCCTTGGGGATGGGATAACACGCCACCTTATCAGAAAGCCCTGAATGAGCTTAAACGGGCAGGAACGCATGAAACACTGAACGGCCGTGTTCCAACTCTGGATGAGGCGATACGGATGATCGAGGACTCAGGCGGCAAATTTCTTCGCAAGGAGGCACCTCACAGGCCAGGGCGCAGCACACATACTTACTACCATGTTAATTACGCGATTGCTAATGGTGATTTAGCAACAGTCAGAGTTCAGGCGTGGGAATGATAGAGCAGGACATCGAAACTCTTGCCGCACTCTCTTTGAAAATCGAGCCAGGGCGGGACCATAGTGGGATTGTTAACGACCTGTTTAAGGCAGCAGGAAATTGGCAGGACCTCGGCCAACGGCTGCTCCAAAGGAAATCGTACAGCCTGTCTGGGCGCGTAAAGCAGGAAGTGGAAATATTTGACGATCTGCAATCCTACTACGGATGCGAGTTAAAAGAAAACCCCGATTACATGGACATTATGGAAGCGGGAGCGCGGGTGATAGCCGCAGGTAAAGAGTATAAACCTCCTCCAGATGGCCATCTCGAATCGGTAAAGATTGTAAGACAGACTTTCGCATTTCTTCAATCCGAGTTTGGCCTGATACCCGGCCCTGAACCTGAAGAAATGTGGGATTACGCTTCTGACCGGGTTTGCGTTCACCTCGAGTTGGCAACTGAGTTCGGCTCCTGGTGCCGCATCACGCAGGCATCTAATCCATCGTCAGACTACTACCTCGAAGACCTGCTCTTCATGGGTGGCCGATCCGTCTCGCTGGCGCTCCCGCCGGGCCAGGCCATCACGACGGAGGCCGACGTTCAAGCCTGGTTCACCACCGTGGCCGATGTCCTGCGGCAATACGGCTCCGACGTGCTGGCCGACCGGCCGGGCGCTTTCGAGCGGCTTGCCAAGGCTGCGGCCGAGCGCGCGCGGCTGTATATCGAGGAATGCGAACGCCTGTATGGGTCCGGCATTTCGACCTGACAGGCCAGGGGCGAAAGCAACGGTCAGAGTCCAACCATGGTGACGATAGCGCAAGACATCGAGATTTTGGCTGCGCTTTCGGCCAAGCTCGAGCCGGACCGTTGGGACAGCGCCATCGTCAATGACCTGTTCGAAGCAGCAGAGAACTCGAAGCAGTTTGGCCAGTCGCTGCTTGACGACAGAGGGTATGACATACCAGGGCGCGTGCAAATGGAAATCGAGCTGCTCGACGACATACGGTCCTACTATGGAGCCGAGTTGGAGGAGAACCCCGATTACGTGAGCGTCATGGAGGCGGTAGAGCGGATGATCGCTGCGGGCAAGCGATACAAGCCGCCCCCGGACGGCTATCTCGGCTCGGAGAAGATCGTGCGGGAGACGTTCGCGTTCCTGCAATCCGAGTTCGGCTTGGCGCCAGGCCCATACGCAGGCATGGATTGGGACTATGCCTCCGATCGGGTCTGCGTTCATCTCGCATTGGCAACCGAGTTCGGCTCCAAGTGCCGTATTGCGCAGGCGTCCGACCCGTCAACAGACTACTACCTCGAAGACCTGCTCTTCATGGGCGGCCGATCCGTTTCGCTGGCGCTCCCGCCGGGCCAGGCCATCACCACCGAGGCCGATGTCCAGGCTTGGTTCACCACCGTGGCCGATGTCCTGCGGCAATACGGCTCCGACGTGCTGGCCGACCGTCCCGGCGCCTTCGAGCGGCTTGCCAAGGCTGCGGCTGAGCGCGAGCGGCTGTATGTCGAAGAATGCGAGCGCCTGTACGGGTCGGGCGCTTCAACCTTATGGACCGGAGAAGAAGGCAACGGTCATCATACAGCCGTGGAAGTGATGATGCAGGATGTTGATGCTCTCGCCGCCCTCATGGCTAAGTTCGAGCCGGGACGCAACGACGATGGCCTTGTCAACGACATGTTTGAAGCCGCGATGGATTGGAGAAGCTTTGCCCAGATGATGCTGGAGTTGCGAGCAGAAGATGGGTGGGATGTATCTGGTCGCCTCCAGCAGGAAGAGGATCTGTTCGACGAACTGCAAGTCTTCTACGGAGCAAAGCTGCAGGAAAACCCTGACTACGCGGCGTTGATGAACATCGGAAAGCGGCTGATCGCCACAGGCAAGCAGCGTAAGCCCCATCCGGACGGCCCGCTCCGTTCAAACAAGATCATCCGGCAAACCTTTGCGTTCCTTCAATCCGAGTTCGGCCTGAACCCCGGACAGGCTCCAGACAGCAAATGGGACTACGCCTCCGACCGGGTTTGCGTCCACCTCGAACTAGCGACCGAGTTTGACTCCTGGTGCCAGGTCAAGCAGGCGTCTGACCCATCATTCGGCTATTCCCTCGAAGACCTGCTCTTCATGGGCGGCCGGTCCGTCTCGCTGGCGCTCCCGCCGGGCCAGGCCATCACGACGGAGGCCGACGTTCAAGCCTGGTTCACCACCGTGGCCGATGTCCTGCGGCAATACGGCTCCGACGTGCTGGCCGACCGGCCGGGCGCTTTCGAGCGGCTTGCCGAAGCTGCGGCCGAGCGCGCGCGGCTGTATGTCGAAGAATGCGAGCGCCTGTACGGGTCCGGCGCTCATTGATCCGAGATTGCATCGCCCACCGATGTCTCTAGCTTGCTCCTCAACGAGATCACATGAGGGGAACGCACTTGAACATCGCTTCGCTGAAGCTTGCCGCCATCGCCCTGGCCGCTTCCATCGGCATCGCCCACGCCGCGGCGCCCGTGCTGCACGAGACCAAAACCATGGAGGTCCCCGCCCCGCCCGCCAAGGTCTGGGGCATGATCGGCCAGTTCTCCGACCTTACCTGGGTGCCGCCGGTCAAGACCTCGACCGCGACGCAGGGCAACGCGGTCGGCTCGGTCCGCACGCTCGACCTGGGCGGGCCGCGGCTGATGGAGCAACTGACCGCCTATGACCCGGCGGCGATGAGCTACAGCTACGTCATCACCAAGGACCCGGCGAACGTCAAGACGCTGCCGGTCACCGACTACAGCTCGACCATCAGCGTCAAGCCGTCCGGTTCCGGCAGCCTGGTGACTTGGACAGGAGCGTTCAAGCGGGCCGACCAGGGCGACGCGCCGGCCGCCACCGCGGACGACAAGGCGGCCCTGGGCGCGATCGGCGGCGTTTACGACGCCGGGCTGGGCGGGCTGAAGGCCAAGGCCGCCCGATCGTAGCACGCCCGCCAGCCATCCAGGCGCGGATGGCCGGCGACCGCGGTTCCGGCATGGCCTTGGTTCAGGACCGCTTGACCCAGGCGGTCCAGAACCGGCTTTCATGCGGCACGAAGTCCCGATGCAGCAGGTCGGCCGTCGCGTCGGTCAGGTTGGTCACGACAAAGAAGTACAGCCACAGCTTGGGCTCCATGACGACGTCCGCATCGCCCACGATCATCTCGGCCGTGACCTTGCCCTTCACGAACGTCCGGTCCGGGTCCCACCACAGCGCCACGCCCCGCGGCGATGGGGCGCCCAGCCCGACCGGGAAAGGGTTGCTGAAGTTCAGGTTGGCGATCCGCCGCTGCGTGAGACCCTCGCGGCGCAGCAGGTCGAAACCGTCTCCCAGGATCATGCTCAAGGTCTTGGGAGGAAGGTTGTGCTGCCATTTGAGGGCCTCCTCCGCCGTGTAGTCGTCCGGCATGGAATACGGCTCGAACAACTGACGATACCACATGACATCGCGCAGCGGCTGCGTGCGGCCATCGTCCACGACGACGCCTTCCGCGTGGGCCAGCGCCACGTGGCCGACCGTGCCCGCGAGCTGCGTGGCGATGAACGGGACCGATGCGAGCAGGACAGCGAACATGCCGGCGCTCGCCAGCGCTGCCCCGGCGAGCGGCCTGTCCGATCGGCGGCCGACCGAGGCCACGCGCTGCGCCAGCAGCATGACCAACACCACGAGGGACGGGGAAAAGGCCCCGAAGTTCTGGGTGCTGACCAGCGCGCACCCGCCGGCTACCGCCAGGACGCCGGCGACCGCACGGCGCTGCCCGGGCGCCAGCCAGAGCGCGAGCGCCGCCAGCCCGGCCAGCAGAACGCCCAGCTCCGCATTGGCCAGGAGAGTGCGCACGACATAGAAGCGCCGGAACAGGATGCCATTGGCCGCACCCGCGCGAGCGATGTCGTGCAGGTATCCGGCCATCAGGCCGGGGTGCAGCGCCTCGAGCACGCCCGCCCCGAGGAGGACGGGCGCCGCGGCCAGCCAAGCGGCCCGCCAGAAGTCCCTGACCGTGACGCATCCGATGGCCGCGGTGGCGACGGCGAATGCGAAGAACGTGACCTTGAGGTAGAGCAGGATGAGCAGGACCACGCCTATCATCAGGGCTTCGGCCAGGCGCCGGATGCGGGCGGCATTGCGCGGGGGGCACAGCGCCCATAGGCACACGACCGCGTCCAACGCTCCGCCGATGCGGTTGTAGTTGGCCAGGTGGACCACGACGGTGCTGGGCCCGTCGATGAAGGTGGGGGCCGTCACCAGCACTGTGAGCAGCACGGTCAGCGCGATGGCGGACAGGGCGTTCAGCCGTCGCCATGCCAGGACCAGCGCCGGCAGGATGACGAACGGAAGCGCCAGGAGGTTGGCCCAGATCACCACGCGGCCGTTCATCCCGAACAGCGAGGCCGCCGCGCCGTGCAGCCAGAAGTAGGCAAGCCCGATCGGCGTGTAGAAATCCGAGTGCGGCCATTGGCCCTGCACGGTGCGCCAGGCCGCGTCCAGCGGGATGAACACGTCATGGTAGTCGAAATTCAGGCGGACGACGGAGGTAAACGCCATGATGAGGGGAACCGGCAGCGACAAGGCCACGGCCATGGCCAGCTCGACCGTTCCAGGAGCCGAGCAGCTCCAGTCCAGCGCCGCTGCCACCCTGTCCAGCGAGGTCGCCGGCCGGACCAGAACTCTCGTCAAGGCGCGCTCCTGTGTCGGGCTATCCAGCCCACTCGACCATGTGCTCCGCCACGGATGGACGCCGTGCCGGAGGGCTAGGGTTCACTATAGTGCCGAGGTAAAGAAATCCTGCCAGTTTTTCGACGCCGAGCGCCGCGGCGACCGCCGGGTCATAGGCGTTCGGCCCGGTGACCCACTTGGCGCCGAACCCCAGCGCGTGCGCCGCGTCCAGCATGTTCATCGCCGCGGCGGCCACGGCCATCATCTGCTCGACCTCCGGCACCTTGTGCGCCGGGGTCAGGTGGGCGCCCAGCGCCAGGATCAGCGGCGGAGCCAGCAGCTTGCCGCGCATCCGCCCCGCCTCGGCTTCGGGGACGCCCGGCTCCCGGGCCAGCAGCGCCGCCACGCACAGCTCGGCGAACCGCGCCCGCGCCTCGCCTCGGATCGCGACGAAGCGCCACGGCCGCAGCTTGCCGTGGTCCGGCGCGCACAGCCCCCCCTGCACGATGCGCTGCAACCCAGCCGCATCGGGCGCCGGGTCCGTCATCGCGCCGGCGGAGGCGCGGGACAGCAGCATGGCCATCGCGTCCATCAGGCGGCGGCTGCCGCGCGCTCCGGCGCAGCCTTCAGCGCCATGCGCAGGAACCCGGCGGCCTCGTCCAGGGATTGGCTTGCCTCGGGGATGGGGAATATCTGCCAGGCATGGGGCACCACCGGCCAGATGCGCATCGTCGCAGGCGTCCCGGCAGCGCGGGCGCGCTCAGCAAGGCGGCGGCTGTCGTCCAGCAGCACCTCGCAGTCGCCGACATGGATCAGCAGGGGGGGCAGCCCGGCCAAGTCCCCGTAGAGCGGCGAGGCCAGCGGATCGCGCGGGTCCACGCCGGCCAGATAGGGGTCCACGGCGCGTTCCATGCCCTTGCCGGAGAACATGGCGTCCCGCGCGGAGTTGGTGCGCAGCGTCTCTCCGGTGCAGGCCAGGTCGGTCCAGGGCGAGAACAGCGCGACGGCCGACGGCAGGGGGTCGCCAGCTTGCATCAGGCGCAGCAGCAGCGCCATGGCCAGGCCACCGCCCGCGGAATCGCCCGCCAAGGTGAGGGCGGCGGGCAGGACGCCCTGCTGCAGAAGCCCGCGATAGGCTGCCACCGCGTCGTCCAGCCCCGCCGGAAACGGATTCTCGGGGGCCAGGCGGTAATCCGGCGCGAACACGTCGAAGCCGCGCCGGGCGAAGCCGCCGGTGATGGGCCGGTGCGTTTGCGGCGAGCAGGCGAAGTAACCGCCGCCGTGCAGGTAGAGCAGCGTGCCGGCCGCCCGTTCGGAGGCCGGGCGCATCCATTCGCCGGGCACGCCGCCGATCCGGTCGTCCGCCGCGCGCGCGCCGGCCGGCACCTTCTGCTTGACGCCGTTCAACGTGGCGCGCGCCTTTGCCACGTCCACCCCGCCGCTCAGCTTACGCTTGACCTGGTATTTCAGGAACAGGACGGTGAGGTAGGCCTGCCAGCTTGCCATGCATAGGTCCTATTGCGGGCGCTTGCCCATTCTCTTGCTCAAGATGGCCCAGTATCCGGTGGGCGCCAAACGCTGGATGCGGTCCATCATGATGGCGTCGCGGCCGATCATCACCCGGCGCTCGCGCTTCAGGATGCCCTGGACGATGCGGGCGGCGGCGGCCTCGGGCGTGATGACCAAGCTGCGGGAGAAAGCGGCGATGGCGCGCCTGGCCTGGCCCGGGTCGATGACGGCGCTGATCCGGGTGTCGCGCGCGATATTGGTGGCAACTCCGCCAGGATGCACCACGGTGACGCCGACGGACGTTGCCTCAAGCTCGTGCCGCAGCGACTCGCTGAACCCGCGGACGGCGAACTTGGCCGCGGAGTACGCGGTCTGGCCGCTCGGCGCCACGATGCCGAAGATGGAGGACAGGTTCACCAACTGCGCGGCCGGCTCGGCCAGCAGCAGGGGCAGGAAGGCGCGGGTGAACGTGACCGTGGCGGTGAAGTTGATCGCGAACAGCCAATCGAACTCCTCCGCGGCAAGCTGCTGGAACGTGCCCATCAGCCCGACGCCGGCGTTGTTCACCAGAAGGCTGACCCGGCCATGGCTGGCCATGACCGCCTGGGGCAGCGCCCGCGCCGCCATGGCATCGGCCACGTCCAGCACGTGCTGCGTCACGGCGACGCCATCGCGGCGGGCTTGCTCGGCGACGGCGGCCAAGCCGGCCGTGTCCCGGTCCACGAGCGCCAGGGCGCAGCGCCGCCGGGCCAGGTCGAGCGCCAGGGCGCGGCCGATGCCGCCTGCCGCCCCGGTGATGACGGCGACGCTGCCCTCGATCGGGAATGGAACCTTGGCTGCCATGGCACAACTTTGGCACAGGCGGTCGCATCGTCAAACCGGGGCGAGCTGCCTTAGCCGGGAGGCGACCAGCCCGGAGCGGCCATCTCGAACCCGGCGAACTCGAACGCGGGCGCCACGATGCAGCTGGCCAAGCTCCAGGCGCCCAGGCTTTCGGCGTCCTGCCAGGCATGCGCGGGCACGACGCCTTGCAGGACGTCGCCACCCACAAGGTCGGGGCCGAGCCGCAGCTGCTGCCCAGTCCCGGCTCCGGCAATCCGCAGCGCCAGGGGCGCGCCGCCCTGCCCGCGCCAGCTCGCGGCCGCATCGACGCGGTGCCAACGCGAACGCTCCCCCGCGGCGAGCAGGAACAGGATGCTGCTCGCAGCACCCCGGCGGCCGGAGGCAAGCTGGTCCCGCCATAGCTCGCGGTAGTGCCCGCCTTCCGGGTGGGACGCCAAATCCAAGGCCGCGCGCACCGCGGTCGCGGACAGGGTGGGATCGCGAAGATCGACGGCCATGCCGCACCGGATGCTGTGGAGGGAGATGCCCAGGGGCGGAGTCGAACCACCGACACTGCGATTTTCAGTCGCATGCTCTACCAGCTGAGCTACCTGGGCATTGCTGGAAGCGGCGCGTGTAGCGGATGCGGCCGTCCTGTTCAAGCCTCGGCTGAAGCTGGGGCGGGTCAGCCGCCCTCGCCGGTTTCCTCCTCGTCCGGCCGGGCTGGCACGCTGTACTGCCCGGTGAACCAGCGGCCCAGGTCAACGTCTGCGCAGCGCGGCGAGCAGAACGGCCGCAGCTTGGGGTCCGGCTTGGCGGCGCAGATGGGGCAGCCGGGTGAGGGCGGTTCAGCCATGGCGGCTCTCCAGGGCAGTGGCGCAGGAAGGCAGCGCCGGGTCCGAGCGCAGCACAAGGGCGCGGCCGAGCCGGTTGGCAAGGGCGGGCAGCGCCACCGGGTCGGCTTCCAGCGCCGAAACCACATCCGGCGCGGCGCGCAGCACGGGCGCGCCCGCCGTGTCCGCGCCTGCGACCAGGTGGCGCAACGCCGCCAGCCCGGCGGCGTGCGGGCCTGCCAGCAGCTCGTGCAGCGGCGGGTGGATGCGGGGGCGCTGGATTTCCGCCAGCCCCCCCGCCGTGAAGCCGAGCAGCCGCGGGCGGAGCGGGTCGGGCGCCAGGGCGTCCCGCATCGCGTCCGCAAGCGTCAGGCGGCGGCGCACGGACAGCCCGGCCAGATCGACCAGGAT
>CAXTTH010000061.1:0-9102 GCA_964247035.1 uncultured Acetobacteraceae bacterium | reverse complement strand
CGGCAGGCTGCGCGACCTCGGCCGGCAGCCAGGCGAAGAGTGGCGTGGCGGCGTGCCCGGCCGGAGATCGGCGACATCCTGCTTGGTGGGTTCCTGGGGGCTGCGGCGGGATCGGACCGCCGCGCCTCCCCGGCCCAGTCGGCAGGGCCGGCCTGGCTAGGGCCTGTTAGCGCTTGAACCGCTTGAGAGTAGTCGCAAAGCACGACGGCTTGGGGCCGCCGAATGCATCGTGTCGACGACGTAGAGCCCGAAGGTCGACTACCACCCTCAGTGCTTCGACCTGACATCCGGCCTTCTATGGTATGACCTTCTCCAGCGAGGTCGTGGTAGCTAGGCTGCTCGATCAAGCAGCGGCTTCATCTAGAAGATGACGGGTGAGAGGAGCTACGCTTGACTGTCACACTCAGCCTCCACATCGCGGCAGGTAGTCTTGCCATCGTCTTCGGCACCGTCGCGGCCTCGACGAGAAAGGGCGCTCGACCTCATCGTCTGGCAGGTCGGGCATTTGCAGCGTCAATGCTGGTTATGGCCGGCCTCGGCTCATACATCGCGCTCGGTGAGCCCAAGGCCAGTTCGGCAGCAGTCGGTATCCTGACCCTGTATTTTGTGCTGACCGGTTGGCGGGCCGCCGGACGTCGTCAGTCAAGCGCAACGCCCATCGATTTCGCGCTGGCTGGGATCGGCCTCTGCCTGGTGTCAATTCTGATCGCGCTCGGCTGTAAGGCGTTCACCAATCCAGGCGGTACACTCGACAAGGCTCCGTTCGCGGCATTCTTCATCTTCGCGGCTATCGCCGGCCTCGGAGCAGGGCTCGACGTCAAGGTGCTGGTCGCCGGCGGAATGTCGGCAAGGCAACGGCTGGTGAGGCATCTGTGGCGCATGTCCGTCGCCTTCTTCTTCAGCGCGTCCTTCTTCTTCCTTGGCCAGCAACAGGTAATGCCAGTTTTCATGCAAGGATCACCGGTGCTCTTTATTCCGGCATTTGCACCGCTCGCCTTGCTGGCGTATTGGCTCATCGCTTGGGGGGTTCCGAAGCGAGCTGTGGGTGCGGCCCCGGAGGCCTGACGGTCCCGGCTTGGTCTGAGGCCTACTTGGTCCACCGCCGGCCAGAGCCCAGGTTGCCGGCAGCGAGGCTGAGTATCCGCCAATCAGCGCGCCAGGGCCTGAACCGATCGCTACCGCCGGCATTCTGGCCGTCTTTGGGGTTGTCAGATGCTTACAGATGCGCAGTGGACGGTGCTGGAGCCGCTGATTGAGGCGTGCCGGCCGTCGGCGAAGGTGGCGCCACAGAACCTGCGTCAGACAATGAGTGCGATCTTGTGGCGTCATCAGAACGGGGCGAAGTGGCGCGCGGTACCAGAAGTGCTGGGACCGTGGTGGAAGGCGGCCCAGATGTTCATCCGCTGGTCCAAGCTTGGCGTGTGGGAGCAGCTGCTGGCCCTGGCGCAGAAGGACCGCGTGGAATTGGGCATGACGTTCCTGGACGGGACCAACATCCGAGCGCACCAGAAGGCCGCAGGTGCGCCTCGAAAGAGGATACGTCAGAACAACGCGACGGGCGTGAGGCGCTGGGCCGGTCACGGGGCGGCTTCGGCACGAAAGCCTGCGTGCTCACCGATGCCATTGGCCGGGCTGTCGCCTTTGTGCTGGCACCGGGCCAGGACCACGAGCTGCCTCATGCTATTCTGCTGCTGGACAAGCTGCCTGGTGTGCCGAAATGGGTGGTTGCCGACCGCGGCTACAGCAGCGGCGCTTTCCGCGAGCACATCTGGAGCCTGGGCGCACGCCCAGTGATCCCGACCCGCCGAAACGAGGAGACGCTCTCCTGTCCACCCTGGATCTGCACACACCGCAATCAGGTTGAGCGGCTGTGGGCCAGACTGAAAGATTGGCGCGCAGTCGCCACACGCTACGAGAAGACCGCACGCTCCTTCATGGGCATCCTCTGCCTCGCCGCCACATGCGACTGGATCAAGGGCTAACAGGCCCTAGGCCGCCAGCCCCGCCATAAGGACGTACTTCACGTGCACGTACTCCTCGATTCCGTAGTGGCTGCCTTCCCGCCCGTAGCCCGACTGCTTGATGCCGCCGAACGGAACCGAGGCGGCGCCGACGGAGCCGGAGTTGAGGATGACCATGCCGGCTTCCAGCTCCCGCGACAGGCGGAAGGCGCGGCCGAGGTCCCGCGTGTAGGCGTAGGCGACCAAGCCATGCTCGGTGTCGTTCGCCTGCCCGATCACCTCGGCCTCGGTTTCGAACCGGTGGATGGCGAACACCGGGCCGAAGATCTCGGTGCGCGACACCTCGGCGTCGCCCGTCACGTCGGCAAGGATGGTGGGCTCGAAGAACAGGCCGCCCTTCGCATGCAGCTTGCCCCCAAGCAGCACCTTGGCCCCGTTCGCCACCGCGTCATCCACCAGGCGCTTGACCTTGTCGATGCCGGCCTGGTTGATGAGCGGCCCGACGACGAACGTGTCCTGCATGCCCTGATCGACCGGTATGGCCGAGACCGCCTGCCTCAGCGCCGCGTTGAACCGGTCATAGATGGGCGCCTGAACGAACACCCGGTTGGGCGAGATGCAGACCTGGCCGGAGTTGCGGAGCTTGGCGGCCACGAGCCCCTTGACCGCGACGTCGATGTCGGAGTCGCCGAAGACGATGAAAGGCGCGTTGCCGCCCAGCTCCAGCGTCAACCTCTTCAACGTGTCGGCCCCGTTGCGCGCCAGCAGGCGGCCAACGCCGGTCGATCCGGTGAACGAGATCTTCTGGATCCTCGGATCGCCGGTGATCGCCTCGCCGATTGCCTTGGGGTCGCCGGTGACCATCTCGAAGACGCCCTCGGGGATGCCGGCCTGCCGTGCGTAGTCGAGCAGCTTGTAGGCGGTGAGCGGGGTTTCCTCGGATGGCTTGACGATCATCGTGCACCCGGCCGCCAGTGCGGTCGCGACCTTGCGGGTGATCATCATGAACGGGAAGTTCCACGGCGTGATGGATGCCGTCGGACCGACCGGCTCCTTCGTGACCAGCACGGCCGAGTCTGCGGCGTGGGTCGGGACGATGTCGCCGTAGACGCGCTTGGCCTCCTCCGCATGCCACTCGATGAAGCCGAGGCCGTAATCGATCTCACCGAGCGCTTCGCTGAGGCACTTGCCGTTCTCCCGGACCATGATCTCTGCAAAGACCTGCTTGTCGGCCCGGACAAGTTCGAACCAGCGCCGCAGCAGGTCACCGCGCTCCTTGGCCAAGCGCCGGGACCAGGCTGGGAAGGCGTTGCACGTGCGGTCGATCGCGGCTTTCACGTCAGCGGCGTCCATGAACGGCGCTTGGCCGGCGATGGACCCGTCTGCCGGATTCATCACGTTTATCATAATGTCGTCACCTCTGCTGATGCGTGGCGTCCGGCAAGCGCAGCTACCCAGCTGCAGCCGGACCCGGTGACCGCTATCTCGTGCGCTTGCCGGTCATTGACCATCGACTAAAATCGCTCAACTGTTCAGTTTTTCGCAATGGCGCCAGACATGCGGGACTTGCCGCCGCTCAACGCGCTGCTCACTTTCGAAGTCGTGTCCCGCACCGGCAGCGTTCGCTCTGCCGCGGGCGAGATGCTCGTCACGCCGGGCGCGGTCAGCCGGCAGGTGCGGCTGCTGGAAGATCATTTCGCAACCTTGCTGTTCACGCGTCAGGGCAGGGGGCTGGTGCTCACGCCCGTCGGCCGGGCGCTCTACGAGCGTGTCCACGCACATTTTGATGGCTTGCGGGACGCGACGGCGCTGCTGCAATCGTCGTCGGGCCGATCGGTCTTGCGGCTTCGTTCCTACACGACCTTTGCGACACGCTGGCTGATCCCGCGCCTGTCGAGCTTCCAGCTCCGTCATCCCCAGATCGACGTGCGGTTGTCCACCGAATCCGGGTGGAGCGAGGCGAGTGGCTTCGATGCGGCGATCCGTCTCGGTGGCGGGGACTGGCCGGACTGCGATGCGACGCCGCTCGTCTCCAACATCCTGACGCCCGTATGCAGCCCCGCCCGCATGCCGCGGGGCAAGGCAGGCTTGTCCTTTCTGGAGCGGGAAACGATCCTGCTCGTGCGGGCGCGCCCGGACGACTGGGCGCTCTGGTGCAAGGCTGCCGGCGTCGACATCACCAAGCTCCGGCGTCGCCGGGAGTTCGAAAGCTCCGCCCTGGCCTATCAGGCTGCAGCGGAAGGGCGTGGCATCGCCCTGGCGCAACTCGCCCTGATCGACGACGATCTCAGGTCGGGAGCCCTGGTCACCCCGACCGCTGTCGCCCTCGACCGGGGCAGCTACACATACCACCTCGTGTCCAATCCCCGGTCGCACAAGCTCGATCTGCTCAAGCAGCTGAAACGCGCGCTGCTGGCCAGCGGCGACGGGTGACCGGGAGCGACGGCCCAGCCGAAGCCCACGGGCTTCGACCGGCCGCAGCGAATCCCACGGCGGCTCAATGGACGCTTCGAATTACCAATGATTGGGTCGCTACGACGTTCCCACCTTCTTGGCAGGGCTTTAGCAGGCTGCGAAAAGCATTGGGCAATTCAGGTCGGGGCTTTGCCCCGAGCCCCACCAGAGGATAGTCATCCTCTGGACACCTTACTATCAGGGGTGCAGGGCGGAGGTGGCCAAAGGGTCCGGTCGCCTGCTTCAGGCGATTGGAAAGCCACCGGCGGGAGCGCCCTGCAAAGCAGGCGACCAGATCCTGCGCGAGCACGACTACACACCTCGTCCTCCAGTTGCTGACCAAGGATTTGCCTGATGATCGCGAACGAGAAACACCTCACGATTGGGTCTCTTCTCTTTGAAGGCCTGGATCAAATCGACCTCACGGGGCCCTATGAGGTGCTATCGCGCCTGCCCAACTCGACCTACCGCATCTATGCAAAGACGTTGGCGCCCGTGCGCGACGTCAAAGGGCTTCGCCTGGTTGCCGATGCCGTCCTCGCAGACGCGCCGCAACTCGACGTGCTGCATATTCCGGGTGGCTTCGGCCAGGAGGACCTCATGGACGATGCTGAGGTCCTTGACTGGATCGCGCGGCAGGCGGAGGGCGCGGGCACCGTCTTCTCCGTCTGCACAGGCGCCTTGCTGTGCGGCGCGGCGGGCCTGCTGATTGGCCGGAGAGCGACCACGCACTGGGCCTCGCTCCATCTCCTTCGCTGGTTCGGCGCGACGCCCGTGAACGAGCGCGTCGTCGTCGATGGGAAGTGGATTTTCGCTGCCGGCGTCACGGCCGGCATCGACGGCGCACTGCGCCTCGCGGCTGAGCTTCGTGGCGAGGACGTCGCGAAAAGCATCCAGCTTTACATGGCGTACGCGCCCGAACCGCCGTTCGACAGCGGCACGCCCGAGACCGCCCCGGCAAACATCCTCAGCCAAACCCGCGCCGCGTCTGCAGCCATGACGGCACGACGCGAGCAAACCGCCCGCAAGGTCGCCAAGCGCCTCGGCATTGCGGTCAGTGAGGCCCTAACGACAGGGTAGGGATTACCTCAGACGTAATTGAGAGAGCGATGGATAGAGCGCATGCGTCCCGGGCGGGGATGGACCACAGGGTCCAGCTTTCGCACGCGATGTCACGATCAACGAGAGGCGCAACTATGCACGGCTTTCCTGTCAATTCGCTCGACTCGGTGCCCGATAGGTCCAAGCCCGCGCTGCAGGCCCTGCAGTCGGCCTTCGGCTTTCTCCCGAACATTGCCGGGGCGATGTCAACGTCGCCCGTCCTGACCCAGGGTTTGGTCGGCCTGTTCGGCAACGTCCACGGCGGGAGCTTTTCCGAGCCGCAGATCCAGGTGGTCCTGCTGACCAACGCCGTCACCAACGGCGCAGCCTGGGCTGTCGCGTTCCACTCCTTCCTCGCGCTCAAGGCGGGGATCGAGCATGGTGACGTCGAGGCGATCCGGAGCGGGAAACCGCCGGCGGATGCGAAGCTCGCTGCGCTCTCGACGCTGGCGAAGACGTTGATCGAGAAGCGTGGCCGGCTTGCCGACGATGAGGGGGAGCGTTTCCTCGCGCAGGGCTTCGGCCGCGACCACCTGCTCGAGGTCGTCGCGATCGTCGCGGCTTCGACGATCACGAACTACACCGCCAGCATCACCGAGCCCCCACTCGAGCCGACGTTCGAGGCGCACGCCTGGACAGCACCCGGCAGGTGACATCTTGAAGCGGGTTTCGGTCAGGCTCACGCCCGCCGTAAGCGAGCCATTCCATGGAGGGGCGCCAATCGCAAGCGGAGGGGATCATGCTTTCGACGCGTGCTGACGGCGAACTCGGTGCCTTGCTGCGTGGCTGGAGAGCCGCCCGCGGCAAGAGCCAACTTGACTTGGCGTTAGACGCTGACGTGTCCCAACGGCACATCAGCTTCATCGAGAGCGGCCGCAGTGCGCCGGGACGCGAGAAACTGCTCGACATCGCCGATGCCCTCGACATCCCGCTGCGGGAACGCAATCTCCTGCTGCTCGCTGCCGGGTATGCACCGGTTTACCCTGAAGGTGGGTGGACCGAGCCGCAGATGCGGAGCATCACCGTCGCCGTTGAACGCATGCTGAAACAGCAAGAGCCCTTCCCGGCCGTGCTGCTGGACCGCTACTGGAACGTGATTGCGACCAATGCAGCGGCGCCCCGCTTCTTCGGCCACTTCATTGACATGGCCGCGCGGACCGGGCCACGAAACATCCTGCACCTCCTGTTCGACCCGGCAGGGATGCGCCCGTTCATCCCCGATTGGGACAGGGTGGCAAGATGCTTGATAGATCGCGTGCATCGGGAAGCGACGGGCCTCGTCATCGACGGCCAGACCCGCAAGCTGCTGGCGGAACTCTCAGCTTACGCCGGCGCAGGCTTCGGCCGCAGGGCGAAGGCAGGCGGCGAGGACCTGCCGATGATTCCGCTGAGCTTCGAGAAGGACGGCGTGGTGCTCAACTATTTCTCCATGGTTTCCACGGTCGGGACACCAAGGACGGTCATGGCGCAGGAACTCCGTCTTGAGTGCATGTTTCCGGCCGATGAGGCGACGGAACGTCACCACCTCACGCTCATGGAATGATCTCGATCGGGGATGAGCGAGTCTCTCATGCACGCTCCACTGCCAGGCAGCCTTGAGGAGTCGCCGCAGCCACAAGGAAACGGCCACTGCCTTGCCCAAGGTGTCCAGAGGATGACCATCCTCTGGTGGGGTTTGGGGCAAAGCCCCAAGCTTCCCTGTCACTTGTCTAGCCCCGCCCCTTGAGCAGCGCCGCCGCCTCGCCGGCCGTCACGGTTTGCCGCGTCCGCTCGTCGATGATCTCCACCTGGCCGCTGGCGATGTCGTACACCCAGCCGTGCAGCGCCAGCCCGCCGCCGGCCAGCCGCGCCGCCACCGCCGGGTGGGTGCGCAGGTGGCCCAGTTGAGTCAGCACGTTCTGCTTGACCAGGGCGGCGATGGCCTCCTCGCCGTGCAGGTGCGGGTGCAGGGTGCGGATCACGCTGCGGGCGGCGGCGGCGTTGCGCAGCCAGGAGGCGACGGTGGGCATGTCGGGCAGCGTCTGCTCCGGCTCGGCCAGCGCCCGCATGGCGCCGCAGCCGGAGTGGCCGCAGACCACGATGTGGTCCACCCGCAGCGCCACCACGGCGTACTCCACCACCGCGGACACGCCGCCGAGCATCTCGCCGTAGGCCGGCACGATGTTGCCGATGTTGCGGCAGACGAACAGCTCGCCGGGTTCGCTCTGGGTGATCAGCTCGGGCACCACCCGGCTGTCGGCGCAGGCGATGAACAGGGTATGCGGGCTTTGCCCCTGCGAGAGGCGGGCGAAATCGGCCCGCTGCTCGGGGAACACGTCGCGCTGGAACTGCACCACCCCGTCCAGCAGCTGGGACATGCTGCCCGGCGCGCCGGCTGGGGCGCTCGCTGGCGCGTCGGCCGGGCCGTCCTGATCCGAAGCCATGAAGCTGCTCCCGTGGTTGCCAGGGCGGCACGATAGCGGGTCGGCGGCGGCGGCGGCTAGCCGGGGTGCGGAGCGGCGCGGTTGACCGGCTGCAAGTACCGACGTAATCCGGCCTGCTGCGGAACATTTGGCGGGAGCTTTCGTTACAAGCCCGCAGCATCGTCTGATCTCGCAACAGGATAGGCATCGATGAACACCAGGACCATGGCCACCTTGGCCGCTCTCACCCTTCTTGCAGCCTGCGCCAAGCAGGCGGACACCTCCGGCACGGTGGCCGGCAACGGTGCGGTGGCCGGCAGCACGTCGGGCGCCGCGCCCGGCAGCGAGGAGGACCTGGTGGCCAACGTCGGCGACCGCGTGTTCTACGCCTACAACGAGTCCAGCCTGAGCGGCGACGCCCGCGGCACGCTGGACCGGCAATCCGCCTGGCTCGGCCGCTACCCGCAGGACAGCGTGCAGCTTGCCGGCAACTGCGACGAGCGGGGCACGGAGGAGTTCAACATCGCGCTCGGCGAGCGCCGCGCCAACGCTGCGAGGGACTACCTGGTGGCGCACGGCATCGACTCGTCCCGCATCAGCACGATCAGCTACGGCAAGGACCGCCCGACCGCGCTCGGCTCGACGGAGCAGGACTACTCGCAGAACCGCAACGCGATCACCTCCGTCCGCTGACCGCACGCCCGCGCGCCGGTTTGCCCGCCATGCGTCCCGCCCGTAGAACCGGCGCGGGACGCAAGGGGACCAGGCGCATGAGGGTTGGCGGGGCCATTCTGGCGGGGTTGCTGATGGCCGGCGCCCCCGCCTGGGCGCAGATCGACAGCCGGGACGCGATCGCCTTGCAGAACCAGATCCTGGAGCTGCGCCAGCAGGTGCAGGCGATGCAGCAGCGCGGCGGGCCGCCCCCGCAGGCCATCCGGCAGGACCGCGCGCCGGCCGGCGGCGATAACGGCCTGACCGCGCAGCTGCTGGACCGGGTTGCCGCGCTGGAGGAGCAGGTGCGCGACCTGCGCGGCCAGGTGGACCGCCTGGGCAACCAGCAGCAGCGCCAGGCCGAGGACACGGCCAAGCAGATCGGCGACCTCAGCTTCGCCATGCAGAACAACGCCGCCCAGGCGCCCCGCAGCCCGCCGCAGGGCACGCTTCCCGCATCCGGCGGCCAGGCC
>CAXTTH010000060.1:0-9199 GCA_964247035.1 uncultured Acetobacteraceae bacterium | reverse complement strand
CGGCGCGCGGCCGGCCCTACGGGCCCACGGGCCGGCTGTCCCGCGCCGGCGGCCGCCGCGGGCTGGACGCGGGCGGCGACCCAGCGCATCCCAGCGCCGCTGAAGCGCAGGCCCGCGCCCTCCAGGCGACCGACCTGGCGCGGGCGGACCTGCGCGGCCCGGCGGCGGATGCAGCGGCCAGCCAAGCCGCTTCCATCCCCGGCGTGCGTGCAGCCTTGCTGGCGTTCCAGCGCGGCTTTGCGCAGCGCGGCGGCGCGGTGCTGGACGGGCGGGACATCGGCACGGTGATCTTCCCGGATGCCGAGGTAAAGCTGTTCGTGACGGCAAGCCTGGAGGTGCGGGCCGAGCGGCGGTGGAAGGAGCTGCAGGCCCGCGGCGCGGCGGCTGCGCTGGATGCCGTTACGGAGGAAATGCGGGCACGGGACGCATCAGACGAAGCGCGCGCTGCCGCGCCGCTGCGCCCAGCGACGGATGCGGTGCTGCTCGACACCAGCCTGCTCGACCCCGATGCGGCATTTGCGGCGGCGATGGCCGTGATCGCTGCCTGCGATGCTGCCGCCTGAGGGCTTTGCGAGCTTCAAGCCAGCGGTCTGGCGGGTGCGTGAAACCGCAGGCGGCGGCGACAGCGAGGCAGCTCATGCCGTGCCGGATGCACGGCTTTCGGCGTCAGCGGCGCTTGCACAGCGTGAGGCTTGCGCAACAAACGAGGTGAGGAATCCGGTGTTTCTTCCTCGATAAAGCTGGCAAAAACCGGATTTCCTTGACTCTTGGCCCCTCTGCGTGGTTCTTGCGTCCGGCAAACCCCGTCAATCCGGCCCATACTTGTTGGGCAAGCCGTGTCCAGGCCGGACGCGCACACCGCAAGAGCTCCTTTGGGAGCACCCTACAGGAACAATCTATCCCTATGGCATCCAGCGCCGTTGCTTACGACTATTCACAATCGCACAATCCCGGCGGCGAAGATTTCGCCTCCCTGCTTGACGAGACCCTTGGCCGGGACACCGGCTTCGACGGGTCCGTGGTCACTGGCCGGGTCCTGCGCCTCACCGACGAGTTCGCCATCGTCGATGTCGGCCTCAAGAGCGAAGGCCGTGTCGCCCTCAAGGAGTTCGGCCCCCCCGGTGCGGCTCCCGAAGTCAAGCCTGGCGACCTGATCGAGCTGTTCGTCGAGCGTTATGAGGACCGGGACGGCGCCATCGTGCTGTCGCGCGAGAAGGCGCGTCGCGAGGAGGCCTGGACCAACCTCGAAAAGGCATTCGAGGCGCAGAAGCGCGTGGACGGCACCATCTACGGCCGGGTCAAGGGCGGCTTCACCGTCGATCTCGGTGGCGCAGTGGCCTTCCTGCCAGGCAGCCAAGTGGACATCCGCCCGGTACGGGACGTGGGGCCGCTGATGGGCACGCCGCAGCCGTTCCAGATTCTCAAGATGGACCGCGCCCGCGGCAACATCGTGGTCTCGCGCCGTGCCGTGCTGGAGGAGACTCGGGCCGAGCAACGCTCCGAGCTGATCCAGGGCCTCAAGGAAGGCATGATCCTGGACGGCGTGGTGAAGAACATCACCGATTACGGCGCCTTCGTGGACCTGGGCGGCGTGGACGGGCTGCTGCACGTCACGGACGTGGCGTGGCGCCGCATCAACCATCCTTCCGAGGCCTTGCAGATCGGCCAGGCCGTGCGTGTGCAGGTGATTCGCTTCAATGCGGAAACGCAGCGCATATCGCTCGGCATGAAGCAGCTTGAGGCTGACCCGTGGGAAGGCGTCGCCGCCAAGTATCCGCCGGGTGCCAAGTACAGCGGCCGCGTGACCAACATCACCGATTACGGCGCCTTCGTGGAGCTGGAACCCGGCGTCGAAGGCTTGGTGCACGTCTCCGAGATGAGCTGGACCAAGAAGAACGTTCACCCTGGCAAGATCGTCTCCACCTCCCAGGAGGTCGAGGTCATGGTGCTGGACGTGGACAGCTCCAAGCGCCGCATCTCCCTCGGTATCAAGCAGGTGCAGCGCAATCCCTGGGAAGAGTTCCTGGACCTTCACCCAGTCGGCTCCGTGGTCGAAGGCGAGCTGCGCAACATCACCGAGTTCGGCCTGTTCATCGGCATATCCGCCGACATCGACGGCATGGTGCATATGTCCGACATCTCCTGGGATGAGCCCGGCGAGCTGGCGATGGCCAAGTATGAAAAGGGCGTCGTGCTCAAAGCCAAGGTGCTGGACGTCGATGCCGAGAAGGAGCGCATCTCCCTCGGCATCAAGCAGCTCGAGGCTGACCCGGCGGCCGACACCCTCAGCCGCGTCCACAAGGGCGAGGTCGTGACCTGCATCGTGACCGCGATCCAGGCCAACGGCATCGAGGTGAAGGTGGACGAGGTGCTCACCGGCTTCATCCGCCGTGCCGAACTGGCGCGGGACAAGGGTGACCAGCGGCCGGACCGCTTCGCCGTGGGCGAGAAGGTGGATGCCAAGATCACCGCGATCGACCGTGCCGCTCGCAAGCTCTCGCTCACCATCAAAGGGCGCGAGATCGAGGAGGACAAGCAAGCCGTGGCCGAGTTCGGCACCTCCGACAGCGGCGCGTCGCTGGGCGACATCCTGGGAGCGGCGATCCGCCGCCGCAATCAGCAGAGCGCCGAATAGTCCGTGTCCGGCTTGCGTGAGACCGGGCTGGAAGCAGACCTTTTGCTGGACAGGCGGCGCCTCAAGCGCCGCCTGGTTTTTTGGCGGCTTGCGGCGGTGCTGGCAGTTCTCGCCGCCCTTGCCTACTTCTCTGGAAAAGCTGCGCCTGGCGGATTGCCGGGCATGCGCCATGTGGCGCGTGTCAACGTCAGCGGCATTATCGGGTCCGAACGGCGGCTGAGGGAGGCCGTTCGGGCGCTGGCGAAAGACAGCAGCGTGGCCGCGATCGTGCTGACCGTGGACAGTCCCGGCGGCAGCGTGGCAGGGGGCGAAGGCCTGCACGACGACCTGGCCATGGTCGCAACGGTCAAGCCCGTGGTCACGGTGATGGAGGGCACGGCGGCGTCGGCTGGCTACATGATCAGCCTGCCAGCCGCGCGTATCTTCGCCAGCAACGCGACGCTTACCGGATCGATCGGGGTTATCCTGGAGACGGGCAGCGCAGGCGGCCTGCTCGATAAGCTGGGCCTGTCGGCCGATGCGATCATCTCCGGACCCCTGAAGGACCAACCGTCCTTCACGCACGGCTTGTCTCCGGCCGGACGGGATTATCTTCAAGGGCTGGTGAACAACCTGTTCGGCCAATTCGTGACGATGGTGGCGCAGGCGCGGCACCTGGACGACGCGCAGGTGCGTCACCTGGCTGATGGCCGGGCCTACAGTGGCCAGCAAGCCTTGGAACTCGGGCTGATCGACGAGATCGGCGGCGAGGCAGAGGCGCGGGCATGGCTTGAGAAGGAGAAGGACGTGAAGGCGGACATGCCTATCACGGACCTCAAGCTCGGGAGCTTCTACGAGCGCACGGTTGGCGCGACCTTGGGGTTGATCGACCAGCGATTGGGGCTGGGATTGACGAACGGAGAGCCTTTGGCGATCTGGCGCCCGGAGTTGTTTCGCTAGGGGCCAGGCTGCCGCACGCTGGGGCCTCGGTGGGGTCAGCAGAGTTGCACGAGCCTCGTCGCTCCCTGCCTTGACCCGCCCCCTTCCCCGCGCGACCTGTTTCCCCATGGCCAAATCCGCATCCCGCTTCGTCTGCCAAACCTGCGGCGCCGTCACCCCGAAATGGGCCGGCCACTGCGACGCCTGCGGCGAATGGAACACCATCGTCGAGGAACCTGTCGAAGCCCGTCCCGGCCTCGGCAAACCCAGCAGCCCCGGCGCTCGCGCGTCGCGGCTGGACTTCGTCGGCCTGCAAGGCACCGCGGACCCGCCGCCGCGCGCGCAGACCGGCATCGCCGAGCTGGACCGGGTGCTGGGCGGCGGGCTGGTTGCGGCCTCCGCCGTGCTGGTGGGCGGGGACCCAGGCATCGGCAAATCCACCTTGCTGCTGCAAGCCGCTGCCTCGCTCGCCCGCATGGGCCGCCGGGTGCTGTATGTCACGGGCGAAGAGGCGGTGGACCAGGTGCGGCTGCGTGCCCGGCGGCTGGGCCTGGCAGACGCCAAACTCGAACTCGCCGCCACCATCAACGTGCGCGACATCATCGCCGCGCTGGACCACGCGGCGGACGCCGCCATGGTGGTGATCGACTCGATCCAGACCATGTGGATGGACACCGTCGACTCCGCACCCGGCACCGTGAGCCAGGTGCGCGCCTGCTCGTTCGAACTGATCCGGGCGGCCAAGGCGCGCGGCTTCGCCTTGGTGCTGGTGGGCCACGTGACCAAGGACGGCGCGATTGCCGGCCCCCGCGTGCTGGAGCACATGGTGGATGCGGTGCTGTATTTCGAAGGCGACCGCGGCCATCAGTTCCGCATCTTGCGCGGGGTGAAGAATCGTTACGGCGCCACGGACGAGATCGGCGTGTTCGCCATGACGGAGGCAGGCTTGGCGGAGGTGCCGAACCCGTCCGCGCTGTTCCTGGCCGAGCGCCGCGGCAACATCGCTGGCTCCGCGGTGTTCGCGGGCCTGGAAGGCACTCGTCCGGTGCTGGTGGAGGTGCAGGCGCTGCTGGCCCCCAACGCGGGCGGCAGCCCGCGCCGCTCGGTGATCGGATGGGAGGCTGGGCGGCTGGCGATGATGCTGGCGGTGCTGGACAGCCGGGCCGGGCTGCGGCTTTCGGCGCATGACGTGTACCTGAACGTGGCGGGCGGCCTGCGGGTGAACGAGCCGGCGGCGGACCTCGCGGTGGCCGCCGCGCTCGCCTCGGCTGCCACCGAGACACCCACGGACGCGGGAACGGTGTATTTCGGCGAAGTGGGGCTCTCCGGCGAGGTGCGACAGGTGGCGCAGGCAGATGCGCGGCTGAAAGAGGCGCAGAAGCTCGGCTTCGCATCGGCCTGCATGCCGCGGCGGATCGCCCAAGGCGGGCGCAAGCCGGCCGTGCTGCCGGGGCTGCGGCTGAACGAGATGGGCCATTTGGCGGAATTGATAGCCGGGTTCAGCGGCAAGCCAGAGAAGCTCAGGGCGTAAGGCGCAGTGGCACCGGCTCACGGCCGCCGCTATGCTTACCCCTGATGCCGGGGCCAACCCGGCACAGGGAGGACCCATGCTTGGATTGATGCAAACGCGCCCGCTGATGATCTCGTCCATCCTGAAGCATGCCGCCCGCAACCACGCCCAGACCGAGGTCGTGTCCAAGACGGTCGAGGGCGCCCTGCACCGCACCACCTACGCCGAAACCGAGCGCCGCGCCCGGCGGCTGGCGCGCGTGCTGCATCGCCTCGGCGTGGGTCCCGGCGACCGCGTGGGCACCCTGGCCTGGAACGGCTACCGCCACCTGGAAGCCTACTACGCCGCCCCCGGCATGGGCGCCATGTACCACACCATTAACCCGCGGCTTGGCGTGGATGACATCGCGTTCATCGTGAACGACGCGGAGGACGCAGTGCTGCTTGCCGAAACCAGCTTCGTCCCGCTGCTGCAAGCCTTGGCGCCGCGCATCGCCGTCCGCAACGTGGTGATGATGACGGACGCGGCGCACATGCCGGACGTGCCGCTCGCCTCCGGCATGGCGCTGCACTGCTACGAGACGCTGATGGCGGAAGCGGACGAGGACTACGCCTGGCCGGAGTTCGATGAGCGCACCGCCGCCGGGCTGTGCTACACCTCCGGCACCACGGGGCGACCGAAGGGCGTGCTCTACAGCCATCGCTCCACCGTGCTGCACGCCTACGCCACCAACATGCCGGACGTGATGGGCCTGCGCGCCACCGACCGGTCGATGCCGGTGGTGCCGATGTTCCACGTCAACGCCTGGGGCGCGCCGTTCGCCGCCCCCATGGCCGGGGCGGCGCTGGTGCTGCCGGGCCGCCACCTGGACGGCGCCAGCCTGGCCGCGCTGATGAACGCCGAGCGCGTCACCACCTCTGCCGGGGTGCCGACCATCTGGATGGGGCTGCTGCAGCACCTGCGCGCGAGCGGGGAGCGGCTGGACACGGTGCGCGCTCTCGTCATCGGCGGCTCCGCCTGCCCCCCCGTGCTGATCGAGGCCTTCGGCCGCGAGTACGGGGTACGGGTGGACCACGCCTGGGGCATGACGGAAACCAGCCCGCTCGGCACCTGTAACCACCCCAAGGCCGGAGAGGAGGCGATGGCGCCGGAGGCGGTGGCGCAGCGCCGGCTGAACCAGGGCCGTGGCATCTACGGCATGGAGATGCAGATCGTGGACGGCGACGGCGCAGCCCTGCCTTGGGACGGGGTGGCGTTCGGCAACCTGATGGTGCGTGGCCATTGGGTGTGCAGCGGCTATTACGGCGCCAACACCGCTGGCGGCGCGGACGTGGACGGCTGGTTCGCCACCGGGGACGTGGCGACCATCGACCCGGACGGCTACATGACCATCACCGACCGGTCCAAGGACGTAGTGAAATCCGGTGGCGAGTGGATCAGCTCCATTACGCTGGAGAACATCGCCGTGGCCCACCCGGATGTGGCGGAGGCCGCCATCATCGCCGCCCGCCACCCGAAATGGGACGAGCGCCCGTTGCTGCTGGTCGTGCCCAAGGAGGGCCGTACCATCGACCCGGCGGCGCTGCTGGCGAGCTACGAAGGCCACGTGCCCAAGTGGTGGCTGCCGGACGCGGTGCTGACCGTGGCGGAACTGCCGCATACGGCGACTGGAAAGATCAACAAGCTCGCGCTTCGGACACAGTATGGCCAGCATTTCGTTGCGAACGCGGTAGAATAAAGCGTGAAACGGGGGGTCGCCGCCTTGGCGTGACGACTTCCCTTCGTTACGGCTTTCCATACAAAAGTATGGAGAGCCGGGTGCCAATATCCTCGCCAAGCATGCGTTGCAGGGCGGCCCTCGTCGCCTGCACCGTGCTGGGCGGGTGCGTGCAAAGGGGATGGCAAGCCGCCCCCGGCTCCGTCGGTTTGTCCAGCGCGAGCCAGATGATGGACATCGAAGAATCTGACCGCGTCACGCGCTTCCAGCGCCTGTCAGCGATGGCAGGGATGACGCCGCCGCAAATTGACCAAGTGCTGGTCCCCGCGACGGCCATGCCGGGCGCAACCCGGCCCGTCCCGGTCATCCGGATCGTGTTCGATGAGCGGACGTTCTTCGACCCCGGCAGCGACGTGCCCCGCGCCGAATCGTCCGGCGCCCTGTCGGTCATCGCGGAGAACATGCGGCGCGACGTGCCGGACGTGCGGCTGACCCTGCTGGGCCACACGGACGCGACCGGGGCGCAGCGCGCGAACGATGCCCTGTCGCAGCGCCGGGCCGCAGCGGTGCTGCAAAAGCTGATGGCGCAGCGCGTGAACCCTGGCCAACTGGGCACGGTGGCGATCGGGGCCGCGCAGCCGATCGCGCCGAACGACACGGCGGCAGGCCGCGCGCGCAATCGCCGGGTCGAGTTCCTGATCTCCGCCAGCGAGGAGGCCAACCTCGCGGTGGTGCAGCAGCGCCCGGTCAACCCGGCGTTCCTCCGGGTGGCCGCGGGCAGCCCGGCGGCCCGCACGGCCCGACGGACGGTCGCTTTCATGAAACCGGCCTACTCGGGGCCGGCGGACTTCTCCGAAGCGCCGCTCGACAAGCGGCAGGTGGCGCTCAACGCCGTGCGGGCCATCCCGGTGGCTACGGCCGAAGCGGACGATGGCGGCACGTTCGCGCCGCCGGCGTCCGTCCCATGATCCATTAACCTCAGCCCGTGAGGACGCCTTGCTCAGAATTATCGTGATGACCGCGGGATTGCCCCTTCTCACGACGGCGCTGTGCGGTTGCGCCTATTCCTCGCCGCAGCAGCAGGAGGCCAGCGCATGCAGCGTGATCGGGCCGAAGTCACTGGTCGGCGGAGCGGCGGGCGCAGCGGGAGGCGCTGCCATCGGCGCAGCCGCTGGCGGCGGCAAAGGGGCTGCCATCGGCGCCGGGGTCGGCCTGCTGGCGGGGTTCGTCGCCGGGCACGTGGCGGATGGGCAGGATTGCGCGGCGGCGCAGGCGGCGTTGCAGGCGCAGCTGTTCGCCGTGCAGGCCAACAGCCGGATCGCGTGGCAAAGCCCCTCCGGCCACGCGGGCGAATACATGGCCATGGGCGACAGCTTTGCCTCGGCGGGCGGAACGTGCCGCCGGGCGGAAAGCGTGCCGCACGCCGGCCAAGCCCCGACGCTGCTGACAGTGTGCCGCACGCCGGAGGGGGACTACAAATACACCAGCGTATGAGGCTGGGCACGGCACTGCTGCTTGCCGTGCTTGCTGGATGCAAGCCGGCCGCCTTTGCCGCGCACCAGGACGACCTGCTGCGCGGCCCGCCGCCGCAGCTGGAGGAGGGGCAGCGCGCATCCTGGAACGATGTGGGCGCCAACAGCTTCGGCATGATCGAACTCGGCGCGGGCGCCTACCGGCGGGACGGCCAGCTCTGCAAAGTGGCCGAAGCCACCAGCGTCGGCCCGGCAGGCAGCGGCACGCAGTCGTTCCTGTACTGCCAATCGGACGAAGGCGCGTGGCGGGCCGTGCCCGGCGTGACTTGTCGCCCTGCCGCCCCGGCCGCGGTCAGTTGCCGCGCCGAGGATGGCGGCTATTTCACCATGCCCCGCGCTTGACGCGCCGCGCCGTCCCGCGCGAACGGGCCTTGAGGATAATGCAGGCTACTCGACCGTCCGCGAGATCACGGATGCGGCCTCCGCCACGATCTGCTCCCGCCCGTCCGCCAGCGCCAGGGTGAGCGAGAAGTTGGCCGACCCGGCGGACCGGGCCTTGCGGTCGGGATTGCGGCAATCCCAATCGACGACGCCCGTCACCACGCAGGTGCGGTTGGCATCGTCGCAGGACACCTGGAGCATGTCTGGACGGGAAGCATACACCCGCACCGGCCAGCGGACGGTGTAATCCCGCTTCTGATGGATCAGGTCGGCATGGGCCAGCATGCTGCCATAAAAGTTCACCCGTGGCCCGTAGGCGCCGCTGAAGAACGCGAGCGCCTGCTCGGCCGTCTCGGACCAGTGGGCGAAATAGGCGGCGACGAAGGCCTTTGACCGATCGGCCGTCGTGGTCGGCTCGGCTTGCGGGCTGGCCACGAACGGCGTGGCATCCGGGACGGACGGAGCAGCCGCCGGGGGTTGCTCGTGCGGGGCGCGCGGGGCGGGAG
>CAXTTH010000059.1:0-9297 GCA_964247035.1 uncultured Acetobacteraceae bacterium | reverse complement strand
GCCCGGGGGGAAGTGCCGCGCGGCCGAAACCGGCCATGACAGAAGTCACCCTCAGGGCACGATGTTCCAGCCCATCAGCGCCTCGGTCTCCCGCTCGTAGCCGAGCTCGCCGAGGGCGCCCGCGTCGCTCAGATGCTGACCGGGGGGCTGCCTTGAGGGTTTCGAGGTAGGCGATCACGTTGGCCCGGTCCTCGTCCTTCTTCAAGCCGACGAAGATCATCTTGGTGCCCGGCACGACGCCGCGGGGATCGACCAGGTAGTGGTCGAGCGTCGGCTGGTCCCAGGTGACATCGTACGCCTTCATCGGCTCGGAGTAGCTGAAGCTGGCGATGCTGTGCGACGGCCGGCCCACGACGCCGTAGAGGCTGGGACCGATCTTGTTCTCGCCTTCCTTGACCGAATGGCAGATGCCGCACTTGTTGAACACGATCTTGCCGGCCGCGGCGTCGCCCTCATCGGCGCGGGCCGCCCCAGCCATGGCCAGCGCGATCGCCGCGGCGGCTGTCAGGATGCGCATCATCGTCTCTCCCCCGTGCCACGCCGTTCCGGCGCGTGCTCCTACGGAGTATTGGGATTACGTCCGTGCTTGTCGAGACGCCTTGAGGCTCTTCCACTGTGTCCTTGGGGGCTGTAGCGTCCCCCTCAAGAAACTGCGGATGGGAGCAAGCCATGTTGGTCATTGCCGTGACGTACCCGGCCGGCGGCGACGCCCGGTTTGACCACGCCTATTACATGACGACCCACATGCCGCTGGTGCGCCGGCTGTGGAACCCGATGGGGTTGCAGGGCGACCAGGTGCTGCGCGGCCAGCCGTCGCCAGACGGTGCGCCGGCCTCCACCATCGTGACCACGCTGCTGACCTTCGACTCCGTGGACAGCTTCAAGGCCGCCGCGGCGCAGCACGGTGGGGAAATCTTCGGCGACATCCCGAACTTCACCGCCATACAGCCCGTGATGCAGTTCAACGAACCGGCAGCCTGACCGCCGTCGTGATGTGCTGGCGCGCCGCTCTGCTGGTTGCGGTCAGCACCATGGCGGCGCCAGCCATGGCGGAGGACCGGTTGAGCTTCTGGAACCTGACCAGCACCACGATCACCAAGCTGGCCATGTCGTCCGCGGGGGCCGGCCAGTTCGGCCCCGACCAGTGCGCTAACGATCCCGATGGCGTGGTGGAGCATGATGAGCGGCTGCGGTTGGCCGGCATCGCGCCGGGCCGGTATGACGTGAGGCTGGCCACCAAGGCGGGCCGGGTCTGCACCGTCCGCAACGTGGAGGTGAAGGCAAGCGGCAAATATGCGTTCTCGCTGTCGGACAGCGACCTTACGGACTGCCGGTAGGCGCCTGATGGTTGCTGCTGCGGCCATGTTTGGCCATGATCGGGTGCAACGAACAACAAGAGGGACATCATGGCTGTTTCCATCCACCCCGCCGTGGACAACGGCATCGCGCCGGCCAAGCCCGATTTTGCCGGCGGCACGCTCACCTGCCATTGCGCGACGGACCCCGTCACGGTCTCGGTCGGCGCGCAGACGGCGCACAACCACGCCTGCGGCTGCTCCAAGTGCTGGAAGCCGGACGGCGCGTTGTTCTCCGTCGTCGCCGTAGTCGGGCGGGACAAGGTGAAGGTCACCGCGCACGAGGAGAAGCTGAAGATCGTCGATCCCGACACCGCCATCCAGCGCCATGCCTGCACCGGCTGCGGCGTGCATATGTTCGGCCGTATCGAGAACACGGCCCATCCGTTCTACGGCCTGGACTTCATCCACGCCGAGCTGTCCAAGGAGCCGGGCTGGTCGGCGCCGGGCTTCGCGGCGTTCGTGTCCTCCATCATCGAGCAAGGGGCGCCGCCGGGCCAGATGGACGCCGTGCGCGCCCGGCTGCGCGAGCTGGGTCTGGAGCCGTACGATTGCCTCAACCCGCCGCTGATGGACGTGATCGCCACCTCCGTGGCCAAGAGCCGGGGCCTGCTTGCCGCCTGACTTCCCCCTGGCGCCAACCTGCATTCCGCGCAAGTCTGCCGCCAATCCGCGGCGGACACGCGGAGTGGAGACGGCATGATACATCTGACAAGGCGGACCCTCCTGACCGCAGCCGCGGCCGGCATCGTGGCGCGGCCGGCGTTGGCGCATGGCCCGACCCGGCAGAAAGTGACGCAGACCGTCGATATCGCCCGCACGCCCGACCAGGTCTGGGCCATCTGCGGCGACTTCGACAGCATCGCGCGCTGGCATCCGCTCATCGCCTCCAGCCCGGCGACCACCGGCAACGAGGTCGGTTCGGTGCGCACCATCACGCTGAAGGCTGAGGGCGATCCGAGCTTCGAGGAGAACCTGGTGAAGTACGACGCGGCCGGGCACAGCTACCAGTACCGCATCGAGAAGGTCGATCCCAAGATACTGCCGGTCAACAACTACAGCTCCTGGTTCGAGGTGCAGGACAACCCGAGCGGCGGCGCCACCGTCGAGTGGCGCTCGGCGTTCTACCGCGGCTACATGCTGAACGATCCGCCGCCGGAGCTGAACGATGTCGCCTCGGCCAAGGCGGTGACGGACGTGCTGCGCGCCGGGCTCGACAACATCAAGGCGCTTGCCGAGCGAGCCCCGTGAGGCTGGCAGCGCTCGCCTGCGGGGCGCTGCTCGCCTTGCCTGCGCAGGCCGGGCAGGCGTTCGTCACCAACCAGGGCGACGACACGGTCTCGGTGGTGGACACCGGCAGCGGCGCCGTGGTGCAGACGGTGCGGGTGGGCGCCAAGCCGGCGGGCGTCGCCGTGGGGCCGGGCGGCCGCGTCTATGTCACCAACCCGGAAGGCCACAGCCTCAGTGTGCTGCAGTGCACGGACGGGCGGCTGACGGTGGTGGCCGAGGTGCCGGCCGGCGCGGGGCCGCTCGGCGTGGCGGCCAGCCCCAGCGACGGCCGGGTGTTCGTGGCGGACTGGTACGGGAACACGGTGGCCGTGCTGGACCCGGCCAGCCTTGCCATCACCAGCACGATCACCGTCGGCCGATCGCCCTCCGGCCTCGCCACGGACGCTGCCGGCACGCGCCTCTACGTGGCCAACCGCGAGAGCGACACCGTCTCCGTCATCGACCTCGCCACGTCTGGCGTGCTTGCGACCGTGCCGGTGGGCCACGCGCCGTTCGGGGTGACGGTGCAGGGCGGGCGCGTGTTCGTGGCCAACGTGCAGTCCGGCGACATCTCCATCCTGGACGCCGCCACCCTGGCCGAAACCCGGCGGCTCAAGGTCGGCGAGTTCCCCTACGCCGTCGCGGCCACCGCCGACGGCTCGCGCATCCTGGTCACCAACCAGCACAGCGGCACGCTCTCGGTGTTCGACGCGGCGCTGGCGCCGTTGCCGGACATCGCGGTGGGCGACTACCCGGAAGGCATCGCGCTGTCGCCGGACGGCAGCCGCGCCTACGTCGCGGTGTGGATGGACAACAGGCTGGCCGAGATCGACGTGGCGGCCAACGCGGTCATGCGCAAGATCAAGGTCGGCGAGAGCCCGCGGGCGTTCGGGACATTCCTGGCGCCGCCATGACGGAAGGGACGCGCGCCATGAGGATGCTGCTTGCCGCCGTGCTCGCCGGCGCGGCCCTGCCTGCCGCGGCGCAGGGTCCCCGCCTCGCCGCATTCGACTTCACCCTCACCAATACCTCGCCCGCCGCCTCCACGCCGGAGGAGGTGGCCCGGCTGCACCGGCTGGACGGGCAGCTGCAGGATGGGCTGCGCAAGCGCTTCACCCTGGTGGACACGGCCTCGGCGCAGGACAAGCTGGCGGGCATCGACTCGATTCGCGGCTGCAACGGCTGCGAGCTGGACCTGGGCCGCAGGCTGGGGGCGCAACAGGTCGCCTACGGCTGGGTGCAGAAGGTCAGCAACCTGATCCTGAACGTGAACGTCGTGGTCGAGGATGCCGACACCGGCAAGGTGCTGCACGCCGAGAGCGTGGACATCCGCGGCAACACGGACGAGTCCTGGAGCCGAGGGCTGCGCTACCTGCTGGACGAGCGGATGTTCCCGGACGGGGCTGGATGACGCAGGGCCTGGCGGTCCCACGGCATGGGACGTCAGCGCAGCAGGCGCATGAGGCGCTGCCCGGCTGCCGTTCCCAGCTCCTTGCGGTCCAGTGAGCCGTCCTTGTCGGGGTTGGCGCGCAGGAACATGCGTTCGACGTAGGCCAGGTACTCGGCTTTGTCGACCGTGCCGTCGCCGTCCGCGTCGGCTTGGCGGAAGGCGTCGGCCGGGAGCGCCGGGGCGGCTTCCTTCGGGTCCAGCTTGTCGTCGCCGTCCGGGTTCAACTCGTCGAAGCGGGCTGCGGCTGCGCTCTTGACCTCGGCCAGGTCAAGCGTGCCGTCCTTGTCGATGTCATAGGCGCGCATGGGGCTGGCCTGGGCCTCCTCGGGCCGCCGGGCCGGGCGGACCGGCGTGGGCTGGGTGGGGGAGGGGGCTTGGGCAAGCGCCATCGGCTGGGCTGAGCAGGCAAGTCCCAAGGCCAGCAGGCTGCTCGCAAGACGCATGGTGTTTCCCTCCGCCGCGCGGCCATCGGCCCTTCATGGGCCTACTTGAGGTATGTGCGCACGACTGACAGCAACTGCTCAGCCGCCTCCCGGTTCAACGCGCCCGGATGAGCCTCCCCATCGACCAGGTGCGTCATCACGTGGTCCTCGACGACTTCCGCCATCAACCCGGCCATGGCCGCCCGGGTGCTCGCGAGCAGGTGCATGACCTGCTCGCACGCCGCTTCGGCGTCCAGCGCCCGCTCGATGGCCTCGACCTGGCCGCGGATGCGGCGCACGCGGGCCAGGAGCTTCTGCTTCTCGCGGACGGTGTGGGTCATCCCGCCGGGTTTTAGCATTCCCGGCCCGCGATAGTCCAAGCGGCGGCCACCGCGGGTGACGGCATGGCTGCGTCCGGCGCCTGCAATGCTAGGGCGAGATGACATCGCGTCCGCTCAGCCATCCCGCCCTCGCTTGATTTGAGAGGGTGATTCAGACATTTGGCGAAGCAGCCAAATGTCATCACGCTCTAGTGACACTGGACGCTCAGCCCGTTTCACACTAGGTCGCGCGCGGGCCGACCCGCTTCCCGGGGACAGCTCCCGGAGCAGTTCCAACCTGTGACGACGGCCCATGTCCGCCTCATCCCCAGAGCGGCTCTGCCGGGCCTTGCCGTGGCTGCTTGGCTTGGCGGCCTGGCGTCCTTGGCCTGGGCCGCCGCCCCTGCAGCGACGCCGGAGGGCGGCCAGCCATCCCCCGGGCAAGGGACGGCGCCGCAGTCGGACATATCCCAGGCCTCGACCGCGCCGAACACGCCGCCCACGAACGAGGATTACGCCATTCACGGCCAGTCCACCTTCGTGGAGCAGTACCATCCTGGCTTCCATTCGGCCTATCGCGGCCCCAACAGCCTGGACCCGGGCAGCCGCGGGGACGAGACCTGGGATGTCACGCTGTACGCCGGGTTCCGCCCGTGGCGCGGCGCGGAGGTCTGGGTCAACCCGGAGGTGGACCAGGGCTTCGGGTTCAACAACACGCTCGGCGTCGCTGGGTTCACGAGCGCCGAGGCCTACAAGGTCGGCGAGGCGACCCCTTACGTCCGGGTGCCCCGGTTGTTCTTCCGGCAGACCCTCGACGTAGGCGGCCAGGTGCAGGGGATCGACCCCGACCTCAACCAGCTCGGCGGCTTCCAGACGGCCAACCGCGTGATCCTGACGGCGGGGAAGTTCAGCATCGTGGACGTGTTCGACACCAACAAGTACGCGCACGATCCACGCAACGACTTCCTGAACTGGGCGGTGGTCGATGCGGGCGCGTTCGACTACGCGGCCGACGCCTGGGGCTACTCCTACGGGGCGTCGCTCGAATGGTACCAGGATTGGTGGACCTTGCGGGGCGGCCTGTTCGACGGCTCGGTCACGCCCAATTCCAAGTTCCTCAGCCAGGCCTTCGGCCAGCAGTTCCAGGGCGTGCTGGAGGCCGAGGCCCGCATCGCCCCGTTCGGCGAGCCCGGCAAGGTGAAGCTGCTCGGCTACCAGACCCGTGCCAAGCTCGCCCGGTTCTCCGACCTGGAGGCGTTCTTCGCGGCCAACCCGGGGGCTGGCAACGTCGATGCCGAGCGGGTCCGGCGGCTGCGCAACAAGTACGGCGCCAGCTTGAACGTCGAGCAGCAGCTCACCGCCGATCTCGGCGCCTTCCTGCGGGCCAGCCTCTCGGACGGGCGAACCGAGGACTATGACTTCACGGACATCGACCGCTCGCTCGCGGTTGGGCTGTCCCTGTCCGGCGCACGCTGGCGCCGGCCGGATGACACCGTGGCGGCCGCGTTCGTGGTCAGCAACATCAGCAAGGCGCACAAGCAGTATTTCGAGCGGGGCGGCCTCAGCCCGTTGATCGGGGACGGCAAGCTGACGAACGCCGGGCCGGAGCAGGTATTCGAGGCCTATTACAGCTGCGCGGTGGTGAAGGGCGCCAACGTCAGCGGGGACTACCAACTGGTGAACCATCCCGCCTACAACGTCGACCGCGGCCCGGTGCACGTGTTCGGAGTGCGGTTGCATGGCCAATTCTGACCTGGGGGCAAGGCTGGCGCTGGCGCTGATGCTTGCGGCGTCGCCCGGCCCTGTCCTGGCGCGCGGGGCTGGCAGCGGCCCGACGCCGACCTGCCGCAAGGGCTGCAAGCCGCTGTCGCCCGAGCAGGTCCGCCAACTGCGGCGGCACCCGAACGAGCTTCCGCCGCAGATCGGCGGCGACCTGCCGCGCTGACGGCCGACCTGCGGCGAAAAGCGGCCAAGCGGCATCGGCGCGGCCATGTTCGATGATCTGGCCATGATCGGGGATGACAAGGCCCGCTGGAACTGTCAGATGATCCTCCAGCGCCGGCAGGCTTCGCGCATCGCGCAGGGCCAGGCAGGGAAGCACGCACACGATCAAGCGCCCGACGCGCAGCCCAGCCCTGAAGCCGCGGCTTCAGGCGCCGGGCTACGCACGCAGTCCACCGCAACAGCTGGCCATGGAAACACGATGACCGACGCCTCCCCTCTTGAGCGACGCACGCTGCTGGCCGCCATCGCACCATTCCAGGCGCCGTCGCTGCGGCGCAGCCTCGTGCAGTTCGGCACCACCTTCCTCGCCTTCGTGGCGCTCGACGCCGCGATGTACGCCAGCCTGCACGTCTCCGTCTGGCTCATGCTCGCGCTGGCGTTCCCGGCGGCGGGGCTGATGGTGCGGCTGTTCATCGTCCAGCACGATTGCGGCCATGGCTCGTTCTTCCACTCGCGCCGCGCGAACGACATGCTGGGGCGGTTCTGCAGCGTCATCACCTTCACGCCCTATGCGTTCTGGCGCCGGCAGCACGCCAACCATCATGCCAGCTTCAACAACCTCGACCGCCGGGACACCGGCATCGACATCTACTCGACCTGCGCCACGCTGGCGGAGTACCGGGCGCTGCCGCGCGCTCGCCAGGTGATCTACCGCATCTCCCGCCACCCGATCGTGATGCAGCTGGTGCTGCCCCCGGTGGTGTTCCTGCTGCTTTACCGCATCCCGTTCGACGCGCCGAAGAACTGGACCCGCGAGCGCCGGAGCGTATGGCTGACCAACCTGGTGATCGCCGGCATCGTGGCAGGCCTTGTCCTCGCCTTCGGGGTTTGGCCGGTCTTGCTGGTCCAACTGCCGATCCTGGTCATCACCTCCATCATCGGCGTGTGGCTGTTCTCCGTGCAACACCGGTTCGAGGAGGCGCAATGGGCGCGGCAGGCGGAATGGAATGCCGTGCAGGCTTCCCTGCACGGCAGCTCCTACCTGAAGCTGCCTCGCATCCTGCAATGGTTCACCGGCAACATCGGCTACCACCACGTCCACCACCTTGCCGCGCGGATGCCGAACTACCGCCTGCAGGAATGCCACGAGGCCCGGCCGGAGCTGGGCGCCGTGACGACGCTGACGCTGTGGCAGGCCTTGCTGGCGCCCTGCTACGCGCTGTGGGACGAGGAAGGCGGCCGGATGGTGCGCATCCCAAGCTGAAGGAACTTGTCTCCGCGGGTGGCGCTCTGCCTCCATTGCGGAGGCGGGCGCCATGGACGTGCGGGACAAGGCGCTGGAGATCCATCACCGGCTGTGCCAGGCCTATCACTGCCCGATCAGCTACTTCCACACGCTCGACCCGCTGAGCGAGCTGGTCAGCTCTTTGCTTTCCCATCGCACCCGCAACGCAGACAGCGGCGCGGCCTTCAAGGCGCTGCGGGCGCGTTACCCGGATTGGGCCGACGTGGCCACGGCGCCCTCCGGCGAGATCGAGGCCACGATCGCGCGCGCCACCTGGCCGGAGCAGAAGGCGCCGCGCATCCAGGCCATCCTGCGCGCCATCCAGGCGGAGCGCGGCGAGCTGTCCCTGGACTTCCTCGGCGAGCTGACGGTGGAGGCGGGGCGGGCCTGGCTTGAACGGCTGCCCGGCATCGGACCCAAGACCAGCGCCGCCGTGCTCAGCTTCAGCACCTTGCGCCGCCCCGCGCTGCCGGTGGACAGCCACCACCACCGCGTCGCCGCCCGCACGGGGCTGATCCCCGGGAGCCTGGCCGTCGGCCCGTCCCACCGGGTGCTGGAAGCGCAGCTGCCGCCCGGGTGGGATGCGCAACAGATCTACGACAACCATGAGGTTCTCATGCTGCACGGGCAGCGATGCTGCTTCTTCCGCAAGCCAGCCTGCGCACGCTGCCCGTTGCTAGACCTGTGCCCGGCGGGGCAGGCCCTGCATGGAGGCCTGGCGCAGGCCTCGTGACCACGCCGATTCTTGGCTATTCCAGTCCGATGATGCAGCAAGCATTGCAGTCCCAGGTCAGTCCGGCTCGCGTCAGCGGGGCCTTGTCCCCGGATGAGCCGCAAGGTGTCCGGGGCGGCCGGGCCGTCCAGCGCCTGGAGGACGCCAACCGAGCCAGCTTCGACTCGCCACGGCCGTCCCCCGGCATGGCGCAGCGCCGGGCCACGGCGCTGGAAACGGCGCTGGCCGCTGCGCGCGCGGAGGCGGACCTGCTGCGAAAGCAGCTCCACGCGGTGCAGCGAAGCACCAGCTGGAGGCTCACCGGGCCGCTGCGCTGGGCCATGACCCGGCTTCGCCCCCGGCCTGCGCCTCATGCCTCGACGCCCTCCGAACCGCCTGTGCCGGCAGGTCCGCGCGACTACGCCGGCTGGATCGAGGAATGCGAGCCCGCCTGCCTTGCCGAGCTGGCGGCGGCGCGGCCGGGACGCCAGGCCGTGATGCCGCGGCACCTGGCCGTGCTGGTGCTGCCAGGGGCGGGAG
>CAXTTH010000058.1:0-9308 GCA_964247035.1 uncultured Acetobacteraceae bacterium | reverse complement strand
CAACCAAATGTCATCACGCTCTAGCGGGCTGCTGAGAAACACTCGGCAATTTAGGTCGGGGCTTTGCCCCGAGCCCCACCAGAGGATGGTCATCCTCTGGACACCTTACTATGAGGGGTTAAAGGGGATGCCTATCCCCTTTCGGGTGCAGGGCAGAGCCCTGCAAAGCAGACGATCAGAGTTTTTCAGCGGCCTGCTAGGCCGCAGCCGGCTTGCCGCTGCCCCAAGCCTCCGGCGGCACGAACACCTTGCCGTTCTCATAGCGGCTCGTCGGTTCACGGTCGGCGGACAGGAAGGTCGGCGCGTCCAGGTCCACGATGGAGCAGAGCTGCCCCAGCAGGAAGGCCGGCGCGTTGGCCAGCGTGGTTCCGAGCATGCAGCCGACCATCACGCCCATGCCGTGCGCCTTGGCCTTGGCGGCGATGAGCAGCGCCTCGGTCAGCCCGCCGCACTTGTCCAGCTTGATGTTGACGACATCGAACCGTCCGATCGCCTGGTCCAGCTCGGCCAGGTCGAGGCAGCTCTCGTCTGCGGCCGTGGGCATCGGCAGCCGCAGGCCGTCCATGTCCGCCTCGCGCCCGCGCGCGAACGGCTGCTCCAGCAGCGACACGCGGCACTCCACCAACGTCGCCACCAGCCGGTCCAGCGTATCGGGCACGTAGCCCTGGTTGGTATCGACCCCAAGCCAAACGTCTGGCCGAGCGGCCCGGACGGCGCGCACCCGGGCCGTGTCGGCATCGACATCCCCGGTCAGCTTCACCTTGATGGCGGTGGAGCCCGGCACGGCCAGGGCAGCCGCGGCCATCGCGCCGGGCGTGTCGGCGCCCAGCGTTTGGGTGGTGGTGAGCGGTTGCGGCAGCTCCAGGCCGGCGAGGCGCCAGGCCGGCTGTCCAGCTTCCTGCGCCTCCAGGTCCCACAGCGCGCAGTCGAGCGCGTTGCGCGCGCCGCCGGGCGGCAGGAGCCGCAGCAGCGCCTCGCGCGTGACGCCCTGTGCAACCCTGTCCGAGACGGCGCGCAACGCCTCGGCCGCCGTCTCCACCGTCTCGCCCATGTAGTAGACCCCGCACGCCTCGCCGCGGCCGATGGCGCGGCCTCGCTCCAATGTCGCCACCAGCACCGGGGCTGCGTCAAACACGTGGCCGGTGATCCGGAACGGCGCCTTGAAGGCGTAATGCTCGACCGACACGGTCAGCTTCGGGCCAGCAGGTCCGGTGGCCATGATGATTGTCCTGACTGGAAAACCTGGTTGGCAGAAGGGCAGCCCTGGCGGCATATTGTCCTGCATAGGATACTAGGGTTCACCAACCCTGCCGTCAAACGAAACGGGCTGCGGCTTGCGGCCCTCACCCGCACGAGACACGAAAGCGCCATGACCGATCCCACCGACGTGCTTGCTCAGTTGCCGGCCCCCTACCTTCTGTTCCTGGGCGACGTGGCCGTTCCCGCCTTCGCGAAGACGGCCTTCGGCTTGCGCGACTGGGCGCCGGAACGCTGCGTGGCGGAATGGTCCTCCCCGGGCTGCACGCTCAGCCTGGGGCTGCCCTGGGCGAAGCCGTCCGAGGCGCATCGGATGGGCGCGCGCAGCCTGGTCATCGGCGTGGCCGCGCCCGGCGGGATGATCGTGCCGTCCTGGATTCCGCAATTGGTCGAGGCGATGGAGGCCGGGCTCGACCTGGTCAGCGGCCTGCACCCGCGCTTGCAGGACACGCCGGCCCTGCACGCCGCGGCGCAACGCACGGGTCGGCGGCTGATCGACGTGCGCCGCCCGCCGCCGGACATCCCTGTCGCCACGGGGCGGCGGCGGACGGGCAAGCGCCTGCTGACGGTCGGCACGGACTGCGCGCTGGGCAAGAAATACGCAGCCCTCGCCCTCGCCCGCGCGTTCGCCGCACGCGGGCTTGCCGCCGATTTCCGCGCCACGGGGCAGACTGGCATCCTGATCGCCGGCGCTGGCTTGCCGATCGACGCCACGGTGTCAGACTTCGCTTCCGGCGCCGCCGAAATGCTGTCGCCCGACAACGATCCGGGCCATTGGGACATCATCGAGGGCCAGGGATCGTTGTTCCATCCAGCCTATGCCGGAGTGTCGCTGGCCCTGCTGCACGGCAGCCAACCCGACGTGATCGTCGTCTGCCACGAGCCGACCCGGCTCAGCGTCCTTGGCTACCCGGACTTCGCGCTGCCCAGCCTCGAGGAGGCGATCGGCTTGCACCTGATGCTCGGGGCGCGGACCAACCCGGCGATCCGCTGCGCTGGGATAAGCCTGAACACCTCCATGCTGTCGGACGAGGACGCCGGGCGCGTGGTGGCAGAGACGGCGGAAGGGAGCGGGCTGCCCGCCGCCGACCCGGTGCGGGGCGGGGCGGCGTTCGATCGTCTCGTCGAGTCGTGCCTCAGCGGCGGCTGAGGCCAGCATCCCCTCGCAGGATGGCCGCCGCCTGGTCGCCTGCACCTCGAGCCCAGGCCGGCAAGGCCAGCCCTAAGCGCGCTCGAAGCGCAGCCGCCAGTTTCGGCCGGAGGACACCAGCAAGGCGTCGCCGTCGCGCTCCAAGGCGGGCTCCAAAGGCGGCGCCTCAGCGTCCTTCGGCTTGCCCTGCCAGAAGTCCGGCGCTTTCTGGACCAGCTGGTATTCCATCTTCCCGATCAGGCCTTGAAGCAGCAGCGTGCCCGGCTGGCTGCCCTCTCCCGCCGTCACCGTCAGGCTCAGGCCAGACGATTTGTTGAGGTAATGGCCAGAGATCGCCGCAGCTTGGGGCTCGGCCGGTGGCGAGACCCGGTGGTAATGGTCCTCCAAGCCGAACTCGGTGAGAGTGAAGCCGTCATCGGTCAGCACGATCGGGTGGAGGTCCAGGAAGTTCACCCGCATGACCAAGTTGCCGTCCGGGTCCCGCGGCACGGGCGTCTTGTCCCTGCCGGCCTGCTGGTGCGTCTCGCCCTCGTGCTCCACGAACGAGAGGAACCGCCCGGTCTTGGGCGAGTGGAAGTCGCCCGCAAGGTTGGCGCCCTTGCCGGGTTCCCGCTTCTCCACCAGGCCCGTGAAGCACAGGTCCATGACCTTCTCCGTCAGGTCGTGCGCGCTGATGCCGTTGGTGTTGGCCATCAATGCGATGTCGAGCTCGTGCCCAAGCACCTTGAGCATCTGACTGTTGCCGCCCACGACTGAGCCGCCGTGGTGCAGCGTGTCCAGGCCGCGGTACGGTCCCGTGCTCAGCCCGTAGCCGTAGCCGGTGGAAGCGCCGTTGCTCAGGCGCACGGGCGCGCGCATCGTCTGCCATGTCTCCGCCGTGCCGACCAGCGGCGAGGACATGTGGGCGAGCCAGCGCAGCATGTCGTCCACGGTGGAAACGATGCTGCCGGCGGCGCTGATCGGCGGCCCGAACATCCCCTTGTCGAAGCTGCCGTCCTTGCGCGCCACGTGCATGGCGGCGCTGTTGGGCACGCAATCAGTGTCCAGCGGGCGCGCCATCGTGTCGTTCATGCCGACTGGGTCCAGGACGCGCTGCTTGAGGAACTCGCCCCACTTCATGCCGCTGACGCGCTCGATCACCTCCGTGACCAGGGTGTAACCGCCGTTGGAGTAGCTGAAGTGCTCGCCGGGAGGGAAGTTGGGGCTGTCCAGGCTGGCCAGCAGCTTCACCTCCGAGCCATCCGGCACCCGGACGGATCTGCCCAAGGCGCCGTCGAAGTAGCCCATCATGTCGATCGTGCAGCGTACTCCGGCGGTGTGGCTCACCGCTTGCGCCAGCGTCATGCCGTCCGCCCACTCGGGCAGCTCGGGCAGGTGGCGGCGCAGGCTGTCCTGCGGAGACAGCTTGCCGTCCTCGGCGAGCAGCATCATGCAGAGCGCGCCGAAATGCTTGGTGGTGGAGCCGATCCGCATGCGGATCGACGGCGACAGGACCACTGGCAGCTCCACGTTCGCGAGACCGAAGCCGCGGCGGTACGCCGGGATGCCGCGATGGGCGATGCCGACGGCGATGCCGGGCGAGCTCGGCTTGTTGATAGGCGCGAACAGCTCGTCGAGCTTCGCGGTGTCGATGCGGACTTCGACCGTCATGGCTGGCTTCTCCAAGGTGGATCGCGTCGAGCGCCGGTTGGCGCCGCCCCAGCGGCAAAAAGATTTGGATTACGTCCTAGTTCGATCAATTCAGGGCGTTGACATCCTGATTGGGATAGTTTGTCCTCACGCAATCGTCAAGTTTCCGGCGAGCGCTTTCCTTACACCTGGCTGCCCTCTGCCGATCGGGAGCGTCTTGCATGCAGACCAGCCGTCCCGGACTGACCATCGCCGCGTGCATCTCCATGCTGGCGGCCACGCCCGCGCTGGCGCAAACCGCCGGCAAGGCTGCTGCCGCCGCCGCGGATTCCGACACGGGCTCGGCGCTGCCGAGTTCGGACGCTCCTATCGCCGACGTCGTCGTCACCGCGAACCGGAGGGCGCAGCGCGAGCGCGAGGTGCCCGGCGGCGTCACGGCGATCACTGGGGAGGACCTGACGCGGCGCGAAGAGGTGCGCCTGCAAGACCTGGTAGGCCAGGTGCCGGGCTTATCGCTGGAGGAGCAAACCCCGACCCAGGTGCGCATCGTGCTGCGCGGCATCAACTCGGGCGGCAGCGGCGCCACGGTCGGCACCGTCATCGACGACGTGCCGATCAATGCCGCCAGCGCCCAGAACAACGGCAGCCTCGTCTCCCCCAACCCCGACACCTACGACTTGCAGCGCGTCGAGGTGCTGCGCGGACCGCAAAGCTCGCTGTACGGCGCCACGGCCGAGGGCGGCCTCGTCAAGTACGTGACCAACCCGCCCGACCTGCGCATTTTCTCAGGCTCCGTCGAAGGCGGCCCCAACGGGCTGACCAACGGTGGAATCGGCGGCACGATGAAGGGCTACGTCAACGTGCCGATCGTGAACGACAAGCTCGCGATCCGGGTCAGCGCGACGAATGAGTACCTGCCGGGCTACATCAACAACTTCGAGAACGGCAAATCCAACATCAACAGCGGGCAGCAGTACAGCTGGCGCGCCTCGCTGCTGGCCCAGCCGTTCGAGAACTTGCGCATCCGGCTGTTCGCCTCGCGGCAAAGCGTGTTCATCAACGACAACACGAACGTGCAGACGATCGGACCCGGCGTGCCTGCGCAACCGGCAGGCTCGAACCAGTTCAACTTCCTGAGCCCGTTGCAGAAGAACGCCAGGATCGCGTCAGCCAGCCAGTTGGAAACCTCGGCGTACTACGGGGAGATCAGCTATGACTTCAATTTCGCAACGCTCACCTCCCTGACCAGCTACGGCTACAACAAGCTCCGGCTGAACGGCGACTTCACCAATACCCTGATCGCGCCTGGCGCCACGTTCTCCACGGGCCTGCTCCTGCCGCTTTACGGCGTGGCGGGAGTGGCCGGGCTGCGGCAGCACGACGACACGGCCAAATTCAACCAGGAGGTCAGGCTGTCGTCCGACCCCGGCTTCAAGATCGGCGGTTTCGGCTTTGATTGGCAGGGCGGCTTCTATTTTACCCACGAATCGAACGTGCAACCCCAGTTCGTCGATGCGCTCAGCCCGACTTACCCGTACGGGGTGCTGCCCGGCCCGGTGCTCGGAGGCAGCCAGATCAATGCCGCATACACGGAATGGGCGACCTTCGGGCAATTCACCTGGCACATCACGCCCCGGGTCTCGGTGGATTTAGGCGGGCGCTACAGCGGCAACGACCAGCACTCCGAGCTTCAGACCTTCGGCGACGTCCTGTTCGGCCCCACGAGCTTCCAGCCGCAGCTCAACTCGAACGCGCATGATGCGCTCTACAACTTCGCCCCCAAGTGGCAGATCGACGACGACACGCTGACCTACATCCGGATCGCCACCGGCTACCGCCCCGGCGGCCCGAACCTGCCCGTTCCAGGGCTTGCCACGATCCCTCCGCTGTATGGCCCGGACCAGACGCTCAACTACGAGATCGGCCTGCGCCGCGACTTCTTCCACAAGACCGTGCAGGTGGACGTGGACGCGTTCTACATCGAGTGGAAGAGAATCCAGATCATCTCGCTGTTCCAAACCTCCGCCGGCCCGATAGGCGTGATCGGCAACGCCGGCTCCGCCGCCAGCAAGGGCTTCGAGTGGAGCTTCAACTGGGCGCCGCCCCTCGTGCCAGGCCTCAAGCTGGGCGTCGTCGGCAGCTACACCGATGCGCGCCTGACCCAGAACGCGCCCGGCCTGGGCGGTTCCGGCGGCGACTTCCTGCCCTATGTCCCGAACGTGATCACCACGCTCAACATCGATTACTACTGGGAGCCGGTGGACAATTACGAAGCCTACCTGTCAGCATCGGCGACCTACATCGGCAACCGCTTCACCAGCTTCACCTCGTCGCCCTTCGTCAACAACCACACGCTGCTGCCCAGCTACGCCACGGGCGCCGTCCGCGCCGGGGTCGAGCACGGCCATTTCGGCGGCGAAATCTTCGTCAACAACATCAGCGACGAGAAGGGCATCGCCAGCTACGTGAACAACGGCGGCGCGAACCAGACCGGGTTCGCCAACTTGATCGAGCCGCGGTTGATCGGCGCCACGCTGCGCTACGGGTTTTGACCGCGCGCCCTCGCCCGCCGCGTCGCCCAGCAAGGCGTGGGCTCAGGCCCGGCAGACGACGCCTTGAAGCATGACGCCGCCTCCGGCCGACGATCCGCGGGCGAGCCATGCCGGCCAGGACGATGCGCCAGCCTTGGCCGCTAGGACCGTGATCACGCGTCGCGATGGGGCCACGCCGGCCTCGTCGTGGTATGCCCTTGGCGTGATCCTGGTGCTGAGCGCGTACGCGGTCATGGACCGGCAGATATTCATCCTGCTGAACGAGCCCGTGCGCACGGAGCTTGGCCTGTCCGACACGCAGATGGGGCTGATGCAAGGCCTTGGCCTGGCCCTGCTCGGCATCGCGACCACCTATCCGATCTCGTGGCTGGCTGATCGGTTCGATCGGCGCTTCGTCATCGCCGGGTGCGTCGCCGTCTGGAGCCTCGCCCTGGTCCTGTGCGGCCTGTCCCCAAGCTTCCCCTGGCTGCTGATCGGGACCTCGGTCGTCGGCGCCGGCGAGTATGGCCTCACCGCTCCGCTGCTGGCGCTGCTGCCGGACCTCTTCTCCGCATCGAGGCTGCAGGTCGCCAACTCGATCTTCGTCATCGGCACCAGGTTCGGCATGTCGCTCGGCGTGCTGCTGGCCGGCTATCTCGTGGCCTTGGCAGGCTTGCTGCGAGCCTATGCGCCGGCAGGGGCGGCATCGCTGTCCGACTGGCGGGCGGCCTTTATCACGACCACCCTCTTCATGCCGGTGGCGCTGCTGCTCATCTTCCTGATGCCGCGCCGCGCCTCCGGCTTGTCCCGGGCCAGGGCTGGCAAGGCGGCCCCGATGCAGCCGTTGGGACCGTTCCTGCGGCGCTACGCCCGGCCGCAACTCAGCGTGCTTATCGCTTCATGCGCTGCCGGGGCCGGCTATGCCTGCATAGAGGTTTGGCTTCCCGTCGCGGCGGCGCGCTATTTCGGCCAGGCGCCGCAGCAGGGCGGCCAATGGCTGGCGAGCATCGGCCTTTCCAGCGCCATCGGCGGGTTCGTTCTCGGAACGCCGGTGGTCCGCTGGCTACAGGCGCGGCTCGGCACGCGCACCTCCTTGGTGGCGCTGGTCTGGCTGCTGTTCGCCTCCGTGCCGTTGTCGATCTGGATGGGTTTCGCGACCAGCGCGCGGATGCTTTACGGCGTCCTGGCGGTCCAATCGGTCCTGATCGTGACCGTCAACATGGTGTTGCCGACCATGCTGCAAATGATGTCGCCGCAGCATGTCCGGGCGCGGCTGCTTGCCCTGTTCTTCATCACCCAGGCCATCGCGAGCGCGTTCAGCCCGTTGTCGGTCGGCGTCATGTCCGACGCCTTGGGCGGCGCGGCGCGGCCGTTGCTGACGGCGATGATGCTGGTCTCCGTTGCCATGCTGTCCCTCGCCGGCGCGATCTTCTGGATGACGATACGGCCCTACGCGCGCATGGTGGCCCAGGTCATGCAGGAGGATGCGCTGGAGGCGGGCGCTGCCGGGGCCTGATCTCCGCCCGGCCATGGCTCAGGTTCCGGAAACCGCCTCAGTGTGCCCTTCGCTTGCCGACAGCTCGATCACGCCGATGACCTGTCGCACGCACCGGCCAGGCAACCGAGCTACCTAGCAGGCTGCTGAAAAACACTCGGCAATTCAGGTCGGGGCTTTGCCCCGAACCCCACCAGAGGATGGTCATTCTCTGGACACCTTGTCATGAGGAGTGAAGACGAGTTGCGGCGGCTGTAGCAGCATGCGGTTCCGGCGCCACCCAAACCGCGGGCGCATTGGCTTGGGTCCGGGGCGCTGCAGCCCGTGCACCCGGGGCTGAGCGACGCGCTGCTCATGTTCAGCGACGACGCGCAAACGGGCGTTCGGCTAGGCGATCCCATGCACCGGCCGGCGCAAAGCAGTGTCTTAGGATTAATAACTCACTTTCTGAGCCTTTAATCCACCTAGTTCATGTTGAGTGCCATAAGAATTGTGGTGCTGATATACTTGGCACAGCAAAACGTCTGGACTTCGGGCAGCAGGTGCAGAACTCGGTGCTCGAGTGCGAGGTGGACCGGCGCAGTGAGCCGGCCTGCGGGCGCGGCTGCTGGGGGAGACCGACCCGGTGCGGGACAGCCTGCGTTTCTGCCGCCTGGGCGCCGAGGGCCGTCGGCAGGTGGAGCACGCAGGCGCGAAGCCGGTGCTCGACCTGGACGGGCCGCTGCTGTTTTAGCAGGCTGCGGCGGGCGTGTGCGATCCTGGAGCGCGCAAGGGGCTCGGGCAGGGTTCGCGAGCGGTGGTGGCCAGGTTTTCCAATGGATGCGGAGGATGGGCCGAGGCTGGGCGGGGTGCTGCGCGCTGCCTGGCGGGTTCACGCACGGCACGCTCTTTGTCATTGTGGATCAGTGAGGTAAGCGTGCCGCCGTCGCTCCCCGCGCGGGGGCGTGGATCGAAGCTGGGAGGCAGGCAACGCCGCGGCGGCCAGCGCCTGGCGACCCTGATCGCCTTCATCTGCACGCTGAATCCGCACGCTGGAGGCCACGGGGCAGGCCGCCGTGCTGCTAGAGCAGGACGAGGGGGACCCGCGCGGGGCGGCGTTCGCCGCGATGCCGCGCGAGGTGATCGAGGCGGCGATGGCGCGGGTGAACCCGCTGGCCCGGGTGCGCTCGACCACCCAGCGGTGCCGTCCCAGCTTCTGGCTGCTCTCGCTGCGGTGCTGTGCGATGCGGGGCTTGCTGCCGTGGGC
>CAXTTH010000057.1:0-9359 GCA_964247035.1 uncultured Acetobacteraceae bacterium | reverse complement strand
GCCGGAGCGCATCCGGGACGGCGTTTCGATCCACGCCCCCGCGCGGGGGGCGACCACGGTGGCGAGGTCGCCGGTTGCCGTCAGGGTGTTTCGATCCACGCCCCCGCGCGGGGGGCGACCCTAGACGGCGGGAGCCGGGACCGGTGGCACGGGTTTCGATCCACGCCCCCGCGCGGGGGGCGACTCCAAGCAAATATGCCTGCTCATTTTCTAAAAGGTTTCGATCCACGCCCCCGCGCGGGGGGCGACCATGTCATCGAGATACATGCCCACGGCGTCATCGTTTCGATCCACGCCCCCGCGCGGGGGGCGACCGCGGACGTGGTTGCCCCAGGTGCCGGCGTTCAGGTTTCGATCCACGCCCCCGCGCGGGGGGCGACTCCAGGCCGAGATGCTGGCCGTCGTGGTGGCGGGTTTCGATCCACGCCCCCGCGCGGGGGGCGACGCTCTCGACCAAGTATCCCGACAACTTGAGCGTGTTTCGATCCACGCCCCCGCGCGGGGGGCGACATACCGACCGGGCCTCGGTCTACTACCACAACAAGTTTCGATCCACGCCCCCGCGCGGGGGGCGACGCGGGTTCGCTGCCATACGGCCCGACAAGGGCGCGTTTCGATCCACGCCCCCGCGCGGGGGGCGACCTGTTCGGCGGCGGCTATCCCAACGAGATCGAGTTTCGATCCACGCCCCCGCGCGGGGGGCGACATGCGTTGGTCTCAGAAGCATGCTGAAGATTGAGTTTCGATCCACGCCCCCGCGCGGGGGGCGACTGCACCTATTTTACAGGTCTGATTTACAATGAATAAAGAGCCTTTCAGCGCGAAGACACTACTCGGCATGCAGCAAACCACTATCAAACATGATAGCGGCTCGAAAACACCAAACATAACATTGTCCTAGTGATATCGCGAACCCACTCGGGTTCCCATGGCCGTTTGATGTTCGCGCAAGTCGGCGGTCTGAGGTTAGAACACCAGCGGCTCTTCTAAATTCAGCACCGCCTTCGCCCCGACATGCTCTACCGCCGCCTTTCCCGCCTTGCCCAAGCGGTAGAACCGCAGACTGTCGCGTGCCAAGTCCACCTCGCCCAACAACCTTGCCCGCAACGCCACCCACTGCGCCGGATCGACCTCGCATTCGAACACGGAAAACTGCACTCGCTGGCCCCAATCCAGGCACGCCCGGGCGACCCGGCGTAGACGCCTGCGGCCGGCAGCATCCGCGGTATTCACGTCGTAGGTCACCAGCATCAGCATCGCACGTCCTACTTCCAGAAGAACGCCGGATAGCCGTCCAAGTCGCCGCGTAGATAGCGGGCCAGCAACTGCGCCTGGGCAAAGGCCAGCAACCCGAACGGCATCACTTCGTCTAGAAAGGGATGGCGGACCTCGTCGCGCTTGCGATCCTGCCAGGCGGTCAGCACCGTTTTGCGGGCGTCGTCGGTCAGGCGCACGCCGCCGGCGGCTTCTACCACGAAATCCGCGGCACCGATCTGACGGCGATTAATCAGGCTCAATGCCACACGGTCGGCCAGGACGGGACGCAGCTCCTCCATCAAGTCCAGGGCCAGGCTTGACCGGCCCGGCCGGTCAGCATGCAAAAAGCCCACCTGTGGATCCAGCCCGTGCGCTTCCAGTGCCGAACGGCAGTCATGGCCCAGCATCGCATACAGGAACGACAGTAGCGCGTTGATTCGGTCCAGCGGCGGACGCCGCGAGCGGCCACAGAAGCGGAACGCCTCGCCGTCCACCCGGACCAAGTGGTCGAACACGCCAAAATACACGCTGGCGGCCTCGCCTTCGAGCCCGCGCAACTGCGCCACGTCGGCGCAGCCCAGCACCTGGCGGCCACAAACCGTCAAGCGGCGCTCGGCAAACTCCAGAGCGTCCAGCGGCGGACCGGCCAGGGCCTCGGCGTGATCGCGCAGGGCGCGGCGCAGCACGGTGCGCTGGTTGGCGGTCTTGGCAGCGACAATGGCCCGCACGATTGGAACCTGCCGCGCCGGGTCATCTGCAGCGCGATACTGAGTACGGCGCAGCAGCACGTTGCCACTGCGCTGGCCCTCGACGCGAGCCAGGAAGCGGCCAGTAGGGGCCACGTGGGACAGGGTAATGCCGGCCTCGGCGCAGGCAGCCATCAGGGCCGGCGACGTCCCGGCCCGGCCGAAGCTCACCACCCCATCCAGCAGGTGCAGCGGTACCCGGCCGCGCTCGGTGCCCTCCACTTCGACCACCAGGTTGGCGCCGTCCTTGCGCAACCAGGCACCCTCGGAGGTGACGTAGATGGTGTTGAGCAGCTTGCGCACCGCCTCAGCCCTCCATCTGCGCCGCCAGCCATGGGGCGACAGCCGGCGGGCGTTGCAGCCGTGCGGGCTGGCAGGCATCCAGCAACGAGCAGCGGGCGCAGCCGCGCATCAGCACCGGTGGCGGGGTGCGCTGGACTGCGATCATCACCCGGGCCTCGGCGGCGACGCGGGCGGTCAGGGCGCGCAGCGCTGGGTCGAAGGCGATGGCCGTGCGGCGGCGAGTGGCGCCGTAGAACAGGGCGCCGGCGGGAACAGATACGTCGAACATCTCTTCCAGGCACAGCGCCTGAGCGCAGAGCTGCACCTCGTCCGCCCGGTGCGGCTTGGGTTTGCCGCGTTTATACTCCACCGGAACGGGCCCGCCGCCGCGGGGGAACTCCACCACATCGGCCTTGCCGGTGACGCCCAGCGCCACCGAACGCAGGGCAATGGACCGCTCCACGCGCTGGCCCAGCCGGGTTTCGAAGCCGCCGGCATCGACGCGCTCGTGCAGCACGCGGCCTTCGGCGGTGGCACCGTCCTCGGCCCAAAGCTGCTCCACATGAATCAGTGCGCATTGCCGGGGGCAGAACAGGTAATGCTGCAGGGCGGAAAGCGGGATCAACGCGTCCTCCGCCGCCGCGGACAGCGGCGCCGTCACGTCATGTCCAGCATCTCGACGCCGTCCGGCAAGCCAGCCTCATCCACCAGGATGGCATAGTCATCGAAGGTGCGGGCGGGCGGGGCGTTGTCCAGTGCCGAGTCGCCGATCGGCAGAAGGCTGCCATGGTGATTGCGGCGCACCTGGACCCGACCGAACAGGTCCTGCGCCCGGGCGTTGCCGAGCGAGCCGGCGTGTCGGAACACCACAAGGCGGCGAGTGGTCATCTCGCCCCGGGCGGCGGAGCGGTCGTGCTCGAACATGTCGCGCAACGCCTCGAACAGCAGGGTCAGGTCGTCCGCCGTGAAGCCGGTGCCCTTGCGCGCGTCATGGGCGAGCGAGGCGGACACGAAGCCGTGGGCGCGATACAGGCCATACGGGATGATGTGCTTGCGGCCCATAGTCCGGTTATCGCCGCGTTTATCCTCGGACGGATCGCTGCCTTCGGTGCGGGTCTTCTTCTCGGCCTCGCTGGTGGCGGCCATCCGGGTGATGGATATCTCAAGCGGCAGCACCGGCTCGACTGATTCAGCGAAGCCGATCTGCACAGGGCCGCGGACCTGGCCGGCGTTGATCCCGGTGGATAGCACGGCGCCAAAGGTCCGGATATCGTAGAAATTGTCGCACATGAAGCCGCGAAGGCGGACAGCCTCGTCGTCCGACTTGGGTGAAAGCTTCTTGTCCTTGGCAGCGGCAGGATCGCCGGGCCGGATGGCTAAGTAGGCTTCGCGGTGCTTCTCGTTAAGCACGGCGCCCTCGGTAACGTAGATTCGGAAACGCGGCGCGTCGGCACGGGCGATCTCGACGTAGTTGCGGATCTTGCGCTTGAGGCAGACATCGCTGACCAGGCCGCGGCCGGTTTCGGGGTCCATACGCGGCATGTTGCCGGCGTCGGGGTCGCCGTTGGGGTTGCCGTTCTTCACGTCAAAGAACAGCACGAATTCGTGGCGCTGCCGCAGTGCGGTATCAAGCATCTTAGTTACCTTCGTCTTGATTGTTCTCGTGCTGGGTGGTTTCACCTTCGGGCTTGGCAGGACGATGCGCGCGTTCGTGGTAGTAGCCGACGGCGAAGCGACCCTGGTCTTCCAGCTTGAGCGTGCGGGCGAGCTCGGGCGGCAGGCGGGCCACGATCTCGTCTAGTCGGCGTTCGAGCCAGCGGCCGTGCCCACGCTTGTTGGCAGTTGAGACGTGGGTGCGGGCGCCGCGCAGGAGAGCGCCGAACACCCGGGCCGGGGTGGCGGACGCAGCGCCGTAGTAGCGGTCGGCGATGCTGGCATTGACCCGGCCCAGCGCCGCGTATTGGGCGGCTTCCAGCACGGCAAAGAGCCGCCCGAGCTGATAGGCCTGATTGTCGTAGTCGGGATCGAGCGACACGGGCGGGCACTCCTTGAGGGATGGGCGGAACAGGCAATCCTTGGCGGCGGCGTGTCCGCTCAGAGGAGATCGCCCCGGATCATCCCACTGGCGGGACAGGCAGGCCCTGATGGCGGCGGCGTGCCAGCCGCCGCCCGGGCCGTCCCCGGCGCGCAGGCGGATGACCACGGCGGCCAGCCAGGTGCGCGGGTAGGGCGTGCCGGAGAACACGGCGCGCATGACCTCGCCGGCCAGGGCGTCGGGGATGTTCTCGAACTTCTCCTGGAGCGCAGTGGTCTTGACCAGCAGCCGGTTGACCGAGGGCGGCTTGCCGCGCCAGGGGGCGGGTTCGATCTGCACGGCTTCGAAATGGGCGGCGATGCGGCGGGCGAACAGCTCGAAGGTGCCGTCCAGCCAGAAGCGGACAGACAGGCGAGCGGCGTTGGGTGCCAGGCCCAGGATGTGAAACCGGGTGGCGGGGGCGATGCCCGGCATGGCCTCGGCGACGGGGCGGCCCTCCGCGAGCAGGTCCAGCGTGTCGCGCAGCTTGGCAGCCTCGCCGGCGTCGTTGGGCGGCTCGGCGAGGCGCATCACCGCCGCCTCGGCGGCACTCGCAGCGGCCTCGTCCACCAGCGGCGAAGTGTCGGCCCAGAACACCACGCTGGCGTCACCCACCGGGCGCGGCAGGCGGGTGCGGCGGCCCTTGTCCAGCATACGATTGAGAGCGGCGCCATAGCGGAAAGCGGCGGCCTCGGAAGTGGGGGCGTTGTCGCCCTGTTCCTTGCCGTAGGAGGTGAAGGCGTCGAGGTTGAACGAGACCAGTGCCGCGCCGGAGCTTTGGCTGTCCCAGACACCCTTGATGACGGGGTGCAGCCGGGTGGGTGCGGCGGGTTGGCCGGTAACGAGGCAGACCTGCTCGGCGATGCCGCGCCCGGCCCGGCCGGTAAGCATGGCCTGCACCGCGGGGCGCTCGTGCAGGTCGCGCCCGTCGCCATCCAGGGCGAACACCAGGTTGGCGTCCAGCATGGTGGCGTCGAACGGGGCCGCGTCGAAGCGGCCTGGGGTCCAGGTCTGGAGGAAATGCCTCAGCGCCGTCAGGCCGGCATCGTCGCTGTTGCCGATGAAGGCCAGGTTGGCGGCCTTGAAGGCAGCGTGCTCCTCCGCGGTGCGGCGGCCCTCCCCGGCGGTGCGGCCCAGCACGTAGGCGGTCTTGTCCCAGATCAGGTTGGGCAAGATGCCGGCCGTGCGCTTGACCGCAGCCGGCACGTTCAGCATCCGCGGCACGCGCTTCTTGCCGACCGTCTCGAACAGCGGCACCACCTCGGCTACATCGCCGTCATCTGAGAGTAGGATGCGGTAGCTGATCTTCTCGCGCGAGAAGCCTGTCGGCTCCGCTTCGCCCCGCTCGGCCATGCGGGCGTAGTAACCCTCCAGCGACTGGAGAACCGTCACGACGCCATCCCCTCGGCCAGGCAGGCGTGAACGTCCAGCACGCCGTCAACCAGCCGGGCGCGGAAGAAGCGCGAGGTGTTGCCGTTGGCAAAGTCGATGTCGTGTAGCATCCAGCCTAGGTCCCGATTGCGCTGGTCGGGCGGCAATCCGCTGGGCGGCGTGAGCGTGCCGGGCTGCAGCAACTCGAACTCAGCCGGGAACTCCCGCGTGCCCAGGCAGGGATGATGGAAGCATTGCCCGGCGGCGGCGCGGCGGTTGAACATGGCAAGGTGCTTGGCCTCGGTGTCCTCGTCGCCCGCGCGGTCAGTGAGGACAAAATGCGCCTCGATTACGTAGGCGACATAGCGCAGCAAGGTAGCGGCGCGTTGCTGGCGGTTGTCCTCGACGGCCAGCCCGAGGCCGGCAAGGATGCCAGCCCGCATAGCACGGCCGGCGGTTGCGGCGCTGATCTTGGCGCCGACCTCGTTGCGTCGAAAGGATTGGAAGCGGATCGGGTTGAGAACGTGGATGCGGTCGACCACCCAGGTGATCGCGGGCTTCCAATGGATTGCGTCTAGGATGCCGCGGGCAGCGGAAGGCGTGATGATGTCGTAGGACACCCGCTCCGCCTTCATCTCGGGCCTGGTAAAGCAGGCCCAATCGCCGCTCACCAGGAGCTTGATGCCGTAGGTCACGTTTATCTCCCTAGGTGGGGCTCCGTCATCACAACGAAGCCCCTTGTGAACCCACCCAGTCCACATCTACTCTAAGGTTTCGATCCACGTTGCTGAAACGACGTTTTGGTGGAGGTTCTATGACTACGGTGATATCGCAATCTTTCTCCGTCGTCTTAACCACTACTGACATTGTAAGTCGGTATGTGACATCCGCCATATGACCCTCCGCTTCAAACGATGCCACAGCGCCGGCCTTTGTCAAGCCTATGTTGCCCCATCCTAATACCTTACCCACTCACTTCTACTATAAGGAAGAAAGCTCACGCGCATGCCTCTGAGTAAGGGAACTCGAGTAATCAAGGATATCCTGCAACTTGGAGTGGCACGTTAAAACACGTTACTCCCTGAATTTCTTAGGTCCGGCTCGAACGCTTTGACCCCTGTTTCAGGGTGGTAGAGGGTGCAATCACCAAACTGCACCAGCGTATCCCCCAACCAGCGGCTCACCGGCCGCACCACGTCTTTCGTCAGCCATTCTGCCCGCAGCCGTGGCGGCACCGTCACCGTGTACTGCTGCAACTGCCGTAGATCGTCCCGCGACGGCTTGTCCATCGCCGCGATCCGGGCCAGCAGCTTGCCCGCCTCCAGGTCGGTGCCGTCCTCGCCGGCCCAGGGAACGATCACTGGGTCCATGGCGTCGTCGATCATGCGGAATGCCTCGGCGATCTGCGCGAACGGAAAGTGCAGCGTGTCCGCCCGCTCGCCGATGGCCGCCAGGATGCCGGGCCGCTCGCCCACTTTGGCGGTATCGAACGCGTCCGGCCCCTTGTGCCAGTAGAGGTCGGCGAAATACGACCCCACCGCCTTCAGGGACAGCGGGTCCGCCGCGAACCGGCGCAGCACGGTCGCGGTTGCCTTCACCTGCTGCTTAAGGAAGTCTGGCGGTTTCTGCTCCGCCCGGGTGAAGACCACCACGCGGCCCGTCTTGCGGCGGCCTTCCCGGTTGCAACGCCCCGCGGCCTGCGCGATCTGGTCCAGCCCGGCGATCTCGCGCCATACCTCGGGGAAGTCCACGTCCACGCCGGCCTCCATCAGGGAGGTGGCCACCAGCCGGACCGGCGCCCCCGCCTTCAACCGCGCCCGAACCCGCTCCAGCACGACTCGGCGGTGCCGTGGGCACATCAGCGTGCTCAAGTGCACCGCCCCGTCCATCTCCCGGATATCCGCAAATAACGCCGCCGCGTGGTCACGCCGGTTGACAATGCACAGCATCTGAGGGCCTGCCACGAAGGCCGCCACCAGGACCGCCTCGTCCACCGGCTCGGCGAGCTGCTCCACTGCCACGCGCCGCAGCCGAGTGTAGAGCGACGCCGGGTCGGGTGCCAGCTCGCGGCAGGGGGGAAGGTGCAGGCCGCCCTTGAAGCCGTCCTGCACCCGAATCGCCGGCTGGGTGGCGGTGCACAGCACCAGGCTGGCACCATAGTTGCGCGCCAGCTCGTCCAGCGCCGCCAAGCAGGGCTGCAACAGCGCCAACGGCAAGGTCTGCGCCTCGTCCAGCACGATCACCGTACGGGCCAGGTTGTGCAGCTTGCGGCAGCGGGCGCGGCGGGCGGCGAACAGGCTTTCGAAGAATTGCACCGCGGTGGTGACGATCACCGGCGCGTCCCAATCGTCGGCGGCGCGGCGCAGGCGTGCCACCGGGTCGGCGACCGCGTCCTCGGCATCGTCGGAAGCCCGACGTGCGGCCTCCCAGTCGAAGCTGGCATGGTGCTCCAGCACGTCGGCGTCGCCCAGCACGCCGCGGAACACAGCAGCTGTCTGCTCGATGACCGAGGTGTAGGGCGCCACGAACACGACCCGGCGCATGCCATGAGCCTTCGCATGTTCCAGCGCGAAGCGGAGCGCGCTCAGCGTCTTGCCGCCGCCGGTGGGCACGGTGAAGGTGAACAGACCCGGCGGCAGCGCGGCCCGTGCGACGGCGTGATTCAACACCTTGGCGCGCAGCCGGTCGACGTCGGACTGCGGTGGCGCCCGGTTCGCTTGCCAGGCCCGCGCCCTGTCGAGCAGGGCCGATAGCGGGGTAAAGCATGGTGCGCCGTACTCGCGGTAGAAACGGGCCGTCTCGACCGAGTCCGCGTCCACCAAACATGAGAACAGCATCCGCGCGAGGAAGGCGCTGCTGAAGCCGCGGTGCGGTCCTTTCTTCCAGGACGAAAAGTCCAGGCTGGCGAGGGCAGGCAGCGGGTCCGCGTGGTCCTGCCAGCCCTGGACAGTGGGGATGACGGTTCGGCTGGGGTCCAGCCGGCGCTCCAGCCCGTGGGTCCAGTCACCCAGTCCAGCATGATGTCCGGCGATGCCATAGGCGAGCAGCGTACCGAGGTCGCCGTAGATATTACGGGCGACCCGCGCCCCGGCCGTGGAATGGTCGCCGCCGCGGCCCGGAGCTTCGCCATTTTCCTGATCCGTCGAACGCCGGATATAGGTCTGGAACTCCGCCGACACCTTGCCGATGTCGTGCAGGCGTCCCATGACTCCCGCTGCTCTGCCCCAGCCAAAAGCCGCGCCGAAACGTTCGGCAGTTGTCTCAACGGCGTGTAGGTGATGCCGCAGGGTTTCCCAATCCGTGACGGGATGGCCTGGCAAAGAGTGAGCGTGAATTTCAGCAGCCACGGTAATCAGACCCTTAACGCTGACTGAGTAATCGGCGAGTCATGAACGCCCCGAAAATTCTGTTTCAGAGGGATATCAATCGCGACGTCGCACCGTGACGATTGTAATTGTTGCGCTATCAAATTGCAAAACGGGCTTAGCCGGAACGGCGTAGCGGCATTCTGTGTAGAGGCGGTTATTGGAACGCATAACGAGTTTTCAAAGCGAGCTGCCGCTACCACAATCTTAGAGCCGACCATCACAACCTTTGGTGCGTTCCATCACGGTTCGAGGGGGGATTGC
>CAXTTH010000056.1:2479-9385 GCA_964247035.1 uncultured Acetobacteraceae bacterium | reverse complement strand
GCCCACCCGCGGCAAGTCCGCCAGGCGGGCGTTGCGCAGGCCACGGCCCGGCACCAGCAGGGAGCCGGCTTCCAGCAGGTTGGTCTTGCCGCTGCCGTTCGGCCCGGTGATCACGGCCAGGCGCGCTGCCGGGCGCCAGGTGAGGGCCGGGTAGTTGCGGAACTCGGTGAGGGTTAGGCGGGTGAGGATCACCCGCGTGGTATCCCGCACGGGCGGCGTTCAGCACAATGTTGAAACTGTGCCGGGCCGTGGCGCATCCTGTATGGCTTATAACACAGGAGTTTGCCGATGGGGCACGGCGGATGGCAGGATCAGGAGCGGCAACCGAACGGCGAGTTCGGCCCGAGCTTGGAGGTGGCAGAAGCGCCGGCGGGCAGTGCGGCTGGGTTCGATGAGCACGGCTTGGCCACGGAGGCCAATGTGCGCGATCTGGCGACTTTGATCGAGACCGAGGCCGGAGGCCAACCTGCGGATACGAAGACCACGATCGGCGCGGTTGTCGTCAACCGCATGCGCCGGAACGACACAAGCCGGGTTCAAGATGTTTGGGGTGGTTTTGCTCACTTCAAAGAGCCGTCACGTGAGTCGCGCATCGTTGCTCGTGAATTGCTGGAGGCACCAGGAACTGATCCGACTCAGGGTGCCACCCACTTCTATACACCCCAAGCCATGCCGAAGGAGGGCAACCATTCCGGTGGTCGTGGCCAGACTCTCGAAAGTGTTCCAGGTGTCGTTGACAAGTCAGATGCCCCTGTAAGGAATTACCGTCCGCATTACGCCGACATCTTTCCAGAGCAGCATGTCCCGGGCATTCCAGAAAGGTCTTTCAAGTTCTACCGAGACCCTGGCAATGGACCCACGCACTAAGATGCTGCGCTTCAAGTTGACGGTAGCTTTTCTGATTCTGTCGATTGCTCCCAGCCTTGCTGCCGTCGATCCAATCTTTGCCTCTATTCAGCATGGCGCCACGGACGACGCACTTCTGCAAATGGGCATGAACCGCCATGCCATGAATTGTCACCGCCCGGCTTGTCAGTCGATCATTGACCTTAACGAACTGGAGGATGAGCTACTTCACCGAGACAGGCCAAACGGCCCAGCCTTGAAAAATCCCAGCAAGTTCGACCCTCACGTGTTCGACCGCCGTGTCGATCGCATCCTCAAGCAAACGGAGAGCCGCCACGCCGCCCTGTGCGGCACGCTCGCCGTCCTGCTGAGCCACTACGTGGACGTGGACGGGACCCAGAAAGGCGCCTGGGAACTCGAGCTGGCCAGCCGGATCGACGCCCTGGACCGGCCCGGCTGCCTGGCGCAGGCCGTCGCGGCGGTGCCGGAAGGCCAAGCCGGGGACACCCTGTTTGAGAACATGCGGTTCGAGTGCGACAACCACGAATTGACCGGCCTTGGCCAGGACCGAAGCTGCACCCGCTTCAGCCGGCCCAGCCCTGCGGTCCCGTGAGGGTGAACGCATCATGCTGAACGGCGCCGCCCTGGGCCAAAATCTGGCCCATCTCAAGCGGGTCCGGCCTTGCCGACGCTCCAAGCGCGTCCCCAGCCACCAGGAGTCGCCATGGACATCGCCCTCGTCGTCAGCACGGCCTCAGCTTCAATCTTTAGGCGACGCTGCTGAACGCGTTGCGGAGATGTCTGGGCTGACTAGAGCGTGATGACATTTGGCTGCTTCGCCAAATGTCTGAATCACCCTCTCAAATCAAGCGAGGGCGGGATGGCTGAGCGGACGCGATGTCATCTCGCCCTAGGTCCAAGAAGGGCTGCGACCCTAAGGGCCCATGCGGGACTTGGCGGCATGGATCGAGACCCTGCTTCAGAAAGCCTGATCAGCGGCGGCGCCTTGCTATGCCGATCCCGGCAAGACTCGCCCCAAGCAGGGCAAGCGTCGTCGGTTCCGGAATGGGGGTTGAAGGTCTGTTGAACGACAGGTCGTCAAGCTCGAACGCATATTGGCTGCTGCTGGCCACGACCGTCGTGAAGGCGACCGACGAGGTGATGTTCACGTAGGCTGTGCCTGATGCGGACCGATCGCCGTTGGCTCCGGCCAGCACGTCAGTCCCGGTGATGGTCTGGATGAGAGTGGCGCCATCGTAGAACGCCAGGCTGTCGTAGCTGTCCACTGAACCCCAGGCCAAACCGAAGTAGGTTTCGGCGGTCGGCAGCGTGAACGTGACGGCGGAGCCAAGGACAGCGCCGGCCGAACCGGTGCTGATGTATCGGCTCGCATCGACGCCGTTCGCGTCGCCGAACATGGCGCCATCGCCGTTCGATAGCATGGGGGCGGCATAGTAGTTCGTGCTTGATCCAGCGACCACCGCGGCGTTGCCCGAGAAAGTCACCGCCACGCCGGCGTTCGTCACGCCGCCCGCCTGCCCAAGGGCCAGCTCATTCAAGCTCTCGAACACGTTGCCCGTCGGGCCGCCTCCAACCATGCTCGAGACCGAGAGCGTCGGTGCAGCCTGCACGCTGCCAGCGAAGCAGCTTGCGAGAGCGATGGTGGAGGCAAAGCGCTTATGGAACATGGCGTTGAGGCTCACATGAAGATGCAAGGGTCAATGCAACTAGCCTGCCAGGTTGTAGAAACAATGCTCTAGATGGTTCGCAAATCTCATTTGTAAGATTAGCCGACATCTGTATGCGTGAGCGCGCCTGGGGATGCCCAATCACACCCGCATCGGCATCAGCACATACAAGGCGCTGGTGTCGCCGGCATCCCGCACGACCGTCGGCGCGGCGCCGTCGCTGAACAGGAACTCCACCTCGCCGCCGATCTGGTCGGTGATGTCGTTCAGGTAGCGTGCTTGAAATCCGATCTCGAGCGGCCCGGCGTCGTACTTCACCCGGTCCCCATCCAGCTCTTCAGTGGCCGTGCCCTGTTCCGGGCTCGCCGCCGACAGCACCAGCAAATCCCGCGCAAGCGACATCTTCACAGGGCGGGACCGCTCGCTGCTGATGGCGGCCACGCGGCCGACGGCCTCGGCGAAATCCTTCTTGCCAACCCGCAGGATTTTCTCGTTGTCGCGCGGGATCACCCGCTCGTACTCGGGGAAGGTGCCGTCGATCAGCTTGCTGGTCAGCTGCACCGTGCCGACGGTGAACTGGATGCGCGTGTCGGACAGCGCCACCTCGATCTCCCCGCTCGCTTCGTCCAGCAGCTTGCGCAACTCGGCCACCGTCTTGCGCGGCACGATCACGCCGGGCATGGACCCGGCGCCTTCCGGCAGCGGCTCCTCCACCCGGGCCAGCCGATGGCCGTCGGTGGCGACCGCGCGCAGCACCCGGCCGCCATCGCCGTCCGCCGCATGGAGGAAGATGCCGTTCAGGTAGTAGCGCGTCTCCTCCGTGCTGATGGCGAACCGGGTGCGGTCGATCAGCCCGCGCAGCGCCAGGGCGGTCAGGTGGAAATGGTGCGGCAACTGCCCCGCCGTCATGGACGGGAAGTCGTCGGTTGGCAGCGTGACCAGGCTGGTGGCATAGCGGCCGGCCCGCAGCGCCAATTGAGCGTCCCCACCGGTGAAGTCCAACTCGACCTCCGCCCCGTCCGGCAGCTTGCGCACGATCTCGTAGAGCGTGGTTGCCGAGGCCGTGGTGGCGCCGTCCCGGCTGGTGGCGGCCGGCACTTCCTCGACGATGGCGATCTCCATGTCGGTTGCCGTGAGGCTCAGCTTGCCGTCCCGCACCGCGATCAGCACGTTGGCCAGGATCGGGATGGTGTTGCGCTTCTCGGCCACGCTCTGGATATGGGCCAGCCCCTTGATCAGCGTCGCGCGGTCGGCCTTGAGCTTCATCGGAAGTCCTCCGTGCCGCCGGACTCCGGGGCGCTGCTGGGTCGGACGGACAGCCTAGCAGCCCGGCCGCGCTGCGCAAACGATTGTCAGCTTTCCAGCATCCGCCGCAGCAACTCCACATCCTCGGCGAACCCGGCGTCCACGCCCATGATCTCCGCCACCCGGCTGCACGCGTGCATCACCGTGGTGTGGTCGCGGTTGCCGAACTTGCGGCCGATCTCTGGCAGGGAGCGGCTGGTGAGCTGCTTGGCCAGGTACATCGCCACCTGGCGCGGCCGGGCCACGTTGCGGGCGCGGCGCGCGCTGCTCATCTCGCTCAGCCGCAGGTGATAGTGCTCGGCCACCCGCTTCTGGATCTCCTCGATGGTGACCCGGCGGTCCTGCGCCTTCAGCACGTCCCGCAGCACGTCCTGGGTGGATTCCAGCGTCACCGGGCGGCCGAACAGGCTGGCATGGGCCAGCAGCCGGTTCAGCGCGCCCTCCAACTCACGCACGTTGGTGGTGATCTTGTGGGCCAGGAACTCCAGCACCCGGCGCGGCACGTCGACGCCCGCGCGCCCGGCCTTCGCCTCCAGGATGGAGACCCGCAGCTCGAACGTGGTGGCGTGGATGTCGGCCACCATGCCGCAGCCGAGCCGGGTGCGCAGCCGCTGCTCGACGTCCAGTTCGGACGGCGACTTGTCCGACGAGATCACGATCTGCTTGCCGGATTCCACCAGCGCGTTGAAGGTGTGGAAGAACTCCTCTTGCGTGCTGTCCTTGCCGATCAGGAATTGCACGTCGTCCACCATCAGCACGTCTACAGAGCGCAAGCTTTCCTTGAACTCCATGGTCGATTGGCTGCGGATGGCGGCGATGAAGCGGTACATGAACTTCTCGGCCGACATGTAGCTGACGCTCGCCGGCCGGCCGCCCTCGCGCCGGGACAGCTCGATCCCGACCGCATGCATCAAATGGGTCTTGCCCAAGCCGACGCCGCCATACAGGAACAGCGGGTTGAACCCCTGGCTGGCTGGCTGCTCGGCCACACGCCGGGCGCAGGCGTAAGCGAACTCGTTGGGCTTGCCCACGATGAACGCGTCGAACGAGAACCGGCCGTCCAACGCGCCAGCCGCCTCGGCGGCGCGCGGCTCCGACCGGTCCTCGGCGCGCAAGGCGTTGGGAAAGGCACTCTCGGCGGACAGGCTTTCGGTCAGCGGGGCGGCCAGCGCAGGCGGCTCGGCGGCGGAGCCGACACGCAGGTCGACGCGCAGCACATCCTCGCTTTCCATGCGCCAGAAGGCTGCCAGCTTGTCCGCGTAATGGCTGCGCACCCAATCCCGCAGGAAACGGGTGGGCAGGTGGATGGTCACCTCGTCGCCGTCCAGGCCGGCCATGCTCATCTGCCGCAGCCACGTGCGGTATTCCACCTCGCCCACGTCAGCTTTGAGACGGTCGCGGACCCTGTCCCATTGCACCGCCAGGGTGGAGCCGGGGCCTGGAAGGCCAACGCCCTCCATGCGGTCAGCCGGGTCGCCGAATGTGATCATCCCACCTGCCTCAAGCTATACCGGAAGCCCATGCCCCGGCAGCGATGCTCTCGTCTGCGGGATATGGATGCATAATAATGGTTTAAGTCGCGTTGTTACCAAACGCAATTCAAAACGGCAGGGCCGAAGCAAAAGCTCAAGAGTGTGGCAAGGCTGCAAAAGACAAAGGCCAGTCAATCCGAAAAGGATTGACTGGCCTCAAGAGCTGTAAACCTAACGAGAACGATGGTTCAGGATTATTGACCTTTGCCCTAGGCGGCAGGAGCAACCAATGCCTTGATGCGTTTGGACAAACGCGACAGCTTGCGTGCGACCGTGTTGGAATGGATCACGCCTTTGCCAGCCGCGCGCTGCATCTCTGGCTGCGCTGCCTGGAAAGCTGCGGCGGCCAGCGCCTTGTCGCCCCCAGCAATCGCTGTCTCAACCTTCTTGACGAAGGTCCTCATGCGGGACTTGCGGGCTTGGTTGCGCTCGGTGCGGCGCGCAGTTTGCCGGATGCGCTTGCGCGCAGAAGCGTTGTTCGCCATTCGATCCTACATCTCAAACATTTATCTGGTCTGGCAAATATTGCCTGATCAGCTGTGCCGCTAACCAAGAAGGACATTTTTAGGTCCGGGATTTTTCCGAGTCAAGGAAGCTGCGCAGCCTTCAGCGCTGGAAAGCGGGCGGGCGCTTGGCCACGAACGCAGCCATGCCCTCGGCCTGGTCGGCTGTGCCGAACAGCGACAGGAACAGCCCGCGCTCGGTCGCGACGCCTTGCGTCAGGGTGGTTTCGAACGCCGCGTTCACTGCACGCTTGGCGAGCAGCGCCGCCGTGCGGGATTGGCTGGCGATCTTGGCCGCGAGCTTGACGGCCTCCTCCACAAGAACCGCCATCGGGAACACTCGCGTGACCAAGTTGGCCCGCTCCGCCTCGGCTGCATCCATCATGCGGCCGGTCAGGCACATGTCCATCGCCTTGGACTTGCCCACCGCCCGGGTGAAGCGCTGGGTGCCGCCTGCGCCCGGCATGATGCCGAGGTTGATCTCCGGCTGGCCGAACTTGGCGGTGTCGGCGCACACGATCATGTCGCACATCATCGCCAGCTCGCACCCGCCGCCCAGCGCGAATCCGGCAACCGCCGCGATCACCGGCTTCTTGACCCGCAGCACCGCCTCCCACTTGGCGATGAAGTCGTCCAGCAGCACGCCTGGATAACTACGGGCCTGCATCTCCTTGATGTCCGCTCCCGCTGCGAACGCCTTGTCCGACCCGGTGAGCACCACGGCGCCGATCGCCGGGTCCGCATCGAACGCCAGCATCTGGTCGCCAAGCTCGGCCATCAGTTGATCGCACAGGGCGTTGAGCGCCGCAGGCCGGTTGAGGCGGATGAGGCCCACGGCTCCCTGCGTCTCCACCAGGATCATCTCGGGCATGGATTGCCTTCCGTTGCTCTTGTCGTGGAGCCGCTAATGGCCAATGAAGCGGATGGCCGCAAGCGCGCTGAACAGCGCAACCCCGACCCCTACCGTCCAGGCCTTCATGTTGGCGATCGACGCTTCGACGCTGCTGGCCAGCACGGCCATCCTGGCATCCA
>CAXTTH010000056.1:0-2379 GCA_964247035.1 uncultured Acetobacteraceae bacterium | reverse complement strand
CTGGCATCCACGCCGGCCAGCTTGGCGTCCACGCCGGCCAGCTTGGCATCGACCCCGGCCAGCTTGGCGTCGATCCGCGCCTCCAGCCGGGCGATGTCCGCCTTGGTGGCGACCGATTCCTGCACGGCGGTGTGGAACGCCTCGGACAGCTTCTCCGCCTGCGGACGGTTGAACGTACCCTCGCTTTCCAGGTGGCGCATGAAGCTCAGCTTATAGAACACGGCGGACATGCGACCTCCTTACCAGATGCGCGCCAGGCCGCGAACCCTAACGCTGAGTCTGCCGGCAATAGAAAGTGGAGCGCGCCGACTGCACCATGCGCGCCACGCCGGCGCAGGCCGGCAGGCCGGGGCACCGCTCGCAAGGCTCGCCTTCCCGCCCGTACACCTTCCAGGCATGCTGGAAATAACCAAGCTCGCCATCCGGCTGCACGTAGTCCCGCAGCGAGGAGCCGCCGGCCGCGATCGCTTCCGTCAGCACCGCCTTGATCGCCGCCACCAGCCGAATTGCGCCGGCGCGCGGGATGCTGGCGGCCTGGCGGTCCGGGGCGATGCGGGCGCGGAACAGCGCCTCGCACACGTAGATGTTGCCCAGGCCCGCCACCAGCCGCTGGTCGAGCAGCGCCGCCTTCACCGGGGTCCGCTTGCCCGCCAACGCCGCCGCCAGCACCCTGGCGGTGAAGCCTGTGTCCAGCGGCTCCGGCCCCAGCCCGGCCAGCAGGCGATGGCTGTCCTCCGCCGCGGTGGCGATCAGGTCGACGGAGCCGAACCGCCGCGGGTCCACGAAGCCCACCCGCCAGCCATCGTCGGTTTCCAGCACGACATGCTCGTGCGCGGTGACGCTGTTGGGGTTGGCTGGCCCCAGCAGCATCCGCCCGGACATGCCGAGGTGCAGCAGCACGCTGTCCCCGCCGTCCAGCCGCATCAGGATGTACTTGGCCCGGCGGCGGAAGCCCTCCACCCGCGCCCCGGTCAGCCGCGCCGCCAGATGTGGCGGCAGCGCCCAGCGCAGGTCCGGCCGGTGCACCAGGGCACGCACGATCCGCCGCCCCTCCAGCCGCGCCCGCAGGCCGCGCATCACCGTCTCGACTTCGGGGAGTTCCGGCATGGGCGGCGCACGCTATATCGTGGCGGCATGACGGACAACCCGACCACCGATTTCGGCTACCGCAGCGTACCGCGCGAGGCCAAGAAGCCGATGGTGCGCGCCGTGTTCGACAGCGTCGCCTCGCGCTACGACGTGATGAACGACCTCATGTCGCTCGGCGTCCACCGTGCCTGGAAACGTGCCTTCGTGGCCGCGTTGCAGCCCAGCCCCAACCATGCCCTGCTCGACCTGGCCGGCGGCACCGGGGACATCGCCTTCGGCTGGCGCAGTGCCGGCGGCGGCCCGGCGATTTTGTCAGACATCAACGCCGCCATGCTGGGCGTAGGCCGGGAGCGCGCGGCTGGCCATGGCCAAGCCGCCGGCGTCGCCTTTCTGGTGGCCGACGCGGAGGCGCTGCCGCTGCCGGACCGCTGCATCGACGTGGTCAGCATCGCGTTCGGCCTGCGCAACGTGACCGACAAGCCGGCCGCCCTGCGGGAGGCGCGCCGGGTGCTGCGGCCGGGCGGGCGGTTCGCCTGCCTGGAGTTCTCCCGCGTGCAGGTGGCGGCGCTGGCGCCGGTATACGACGCCTGGTCGTTCGCCGTGCTGCCCCGGCTCGGCCGGGCGGTGGCAGGGGATGCCGACAGCTACCGCTACCTGGCCGAGAGCATCCGCACCTTCCCGGACCAGGCGGCGCTGGAGGCGCTGATGCGGCAGGCCGGCCTGTCCCAGGTGCGCCACCGCAACCTGACTGGAGGCATCGCTGCGATCCACACCGGCCGCCGTCTTTGAGGGTCCTGCTGATCGTCTCGGGCGGAATCGCCGCCTACAAGGCACTGGAGCTGGTGCGGCTGCTGCGCCGTGCCGGGCATGGCGTGACCGGCCTGCTGACGGCAGGCGGCGCGCGCTTCGTCACCCCGCTCAGCTTGCAGGCGCTGACGGAAACCAAGGTCTACACCGATCTGTGGTCGCTGACGGATGAGAGCGAGATGGGCCACATCCAGCTCTCCCGCTCCGCCGACCTGCTGGTGGTGGCGCCGGCCAGCGCGGATATCCTGGCCGCCATGGCGGCCGGCCGGTGCCATGACCTGGCGACCACCGTGCTGCTCGCCACCGATAAGCCGGCGCTGGCAGCGCCCGCGATGAACGTGCGCATGTGGCAGCACCCGGCCACGATCGCCAACGTCGCCATCCTGCGCAGCCGCGGCGTGCGCTTCGTGGGGCCGGACGAGGGCGAGATGGCCTGCCACGAGTTCGGCCCCGGCCGCCTGGCCGAGCCCGCCGCCTATGCCT
>CAXTTH010000055.1:0-9425 GCA_964247035.1 uncultured Acetobacteraceae bacterium | reverse complement strand
TCAAAGGCTGGCCGTTCTTGGCCGCCATGGCGGCCAAGAACGGCCAGCCTTTGAACTACAAGACGTCTATCGTTGACCTCTTGAAGCTGCTCGACCTCGACAGCGGCATGGATGCACGCAAGGGGCTGGCTTCCGAACTGCACTACACGGGCAGCACCGAGGACTCGGCGACTATGAACATGTGGCTGCACAAGCAGGTCATGACCAAGCTGGAAGAGAACGGCGGCACCGTTCCGGCCGATCTTAAAGGCGGTTGAGGAAGCGGCCTGCGGCTTACGATGGCCGCCAGACCATGCCTAAGATGCATTGAGCCGGGCAAAGCGCTTTTCCCCGCACGGTGCAGCAGTCCGCGTGCTCGGCCACTGCGTCCAACAGGCGCAGCCAAGCCCAGAGAACGTTTTGCAGCAGCTTTCAAATGCTGGACGGACTGATCGGGCCAGTGAGTCTGGTCAGGCGCTTGCGACATCAGGAGGAACGTGACGATGGCCTACAATCCGCTCGAAGAAGACCCTGCCTTGGAAGAGAAAACCCGCGAGAGGGCTTACCATCTATGGGAGGCCGATGGGAAACCGATCGGCAACGACCTCGAGTACTGGGAACGAGCGCGCGAGTTGATTGGCATGGAAAGCAGCCGTGATGCCGGCCAGCTCGAAGTGTCTGAGAAAGCCAACTCAAGGATGCTCAACGGCGTCTTGGTTGAGGAAGCGTCCATACAGGAAAACCTTGGCGAGTTTCCTGACAGGTCATCCGATCAAGGCGAGCATCCGCAGGTCCCGCTGAAATCTCTCAAGTGATACAGAGAGGCGCAGTCGCTTGGGCTCTGAGTGCATGATGACGCGACCTGCCGCAGGCTGATCGGCCAGCCGGGCGACATCAATGGGCGTCATGCAAAGCGATCGAGGCTTCGAGGCTGTCCACCCGGCCGATCAAGCTCCGCGGGCCTCAGCTCTTCCACTGCAACGTCCGTGGCGTGAGCGGGTTGATGAACACCCGCCCCTCGGTCTGGCTTGCCAAATACTCACGCTTGAGGCGGATCATCCAGGCGATCTGGCTGTCTGCGTCGCCGACGAACAGCATCGGCGGCGTCTCGGAGCCGTGCGCCAGCTTGGACGCCATGTCGAGGTCCTGGCGCAGGAAATCCCGCGCCATCCACGCCGCCAAGGGCTTCACAGGCGCCAGCCAGGGCATGGTCCAATAGACGCAGTAATGCACGTCCGTCGTCTCGGCCGTGATCGGAGTCACCGTCGCAAGGACGCAAGCCGAATGCCGGCTGCCGCGGATGTGCTCTATCCGGATGCCCGGCAGCGTCAGCGCAACGTCGACTTGCACATCCTTGCCAAGTAGGCGGTACGGCCGTGCGCCAAGGCCGAGGCGGTGCGTCTTCATCCGGAAGCCATGGTCGATCGGCTCGAAGTCCTTGGTCTTCGGACGCAGCTTGAGACCCGACTTGGACTTCCACCAGCGCGATGTGTGCACGAACGCGGGGTGCGCAGGATCGCAGAAGCCGTAGGCGGCGATGTCTGCGTTGGACGGAAAACGCATCGTCGTCGAGATTTGCGGAGGAATATTCGTAAACCCTGGAACGGTCGGCACGTCCGGCAGCCGCTCCGGCAAGGTGCCGCCGCCGGGCATGAACACCCAGATGTTGCCTTGAACGTCGCGGCAAGGATACGACTGGAGACGGAAGCGGCTCGCCGGCGTCGGATCATGGTCCGCTAGGGCTGGAACCTTGACGCATCCGCCGTCCGACGCCGAGAAAGCCCAGCCGTGGTAGCAGCATTGCAAGCTCTCGCCATCGAAGGTGCCGTGGCGCAAGGGCATGCCCCGGTGGGGGCACTTGTCCAGGTAGGCGAACACGCCCCCTTTCTTGTCCCGCCCGACCAGCAAGGCGACGTCGAGCATCGTAACCGGCTGCGTCCTGCCTTTGGCGACCGAGCTTGACCTGAAGGCGATGTACCAGAAGCCGCGAATCATCGGCGGGATGCTTGCGTGGCCATGGCTGAACCTAACCGGTCAGAAGCTCGCGCGGAAGTGGCCCGGGATGGGCCAGAGTTCTGCGGAGTTCACCCCGAAGTTCGGCTTTCCAGGCTGGCCTTCCTGGACCTGGGCGGCGACGATCCGCTCGATGCAGTCGCTCACCGGCGGATGCGAGGGGCCGAGTTCCAGGGCGCCTGCGCGGGGAAGGTCCGCCATTCCGTCGAACAGGGCGTTCCAGGCCGCGTCGGTGATCTTCTGGTGATGGCCCGAGACGTCATCCGCCCACGGCATGGTCCGCGTCTTGTTCAGGCGGTGGAGGCCGATGTCGCGGTCAGCCCAGTGAAGATGCAGCAGGTACAGGTCGGAGAAGACCGATGCATGGTCCGAGCTGTGGAAGCCTGCCGTCCAGTCGAGCGGCCGGCAGGTGAGCACGGGCTTGCACATCGCGCTCGCGAAGCGTGCCCAGCCGCGTTGCTGGCCGATCAGCTGGTCCAGCCTCAAGGGCGGCTCCAGCGAGGGGACCTGCTGGACGTCCAAGCCTATGGCGTTGATGGTTTCGCCTGCCGCCGCAGCGCAGAAATCCGGCAGGAACCTGTGTTTGCGAGGGTCGGCGATGACCAGCTCGTCCACGTCCGTGTAGATGACCCAGTCATAGTACTCCAGGAACCCGGCGGACAGCTTGGAGATGAACCGGGCGCGCCGCGCATCGTCGTGGGAGGAGCGGGGCAGGCGGATCACGTTCATCCCGGGCGGGACCGAGATCGGCTCGGTGGAGCCATGGTCGATGACGTAGCAGTGGTCGGCGCCGACCTGCCGAGCGTAATGCCTGGCCCAGATCGGCAGCATGACCGCTTCGTTGTAAGCCATCGTCAGCGCGGCAAGCTTTGGCGACATTCAAGACCGGCTTCGTTTGACCCGGCGTAGCCAAGCTGGACCGGCTTGGCAAATGCTCGTCACGCGATGCCCGCAGCCAGCTCAGACGCCGAGCCGCCTGCTCTGCACGATCTCGCATCCGCTGATGCGCCAGGAGCCGTCTGGCTCATGCTCCATCGTGTAGCGGGCGGTGTAGGCTGCGCCATCCGGTCCGATCAGCTCGACATACTGCGAGATCGTGCCCTCCTCCTGGCTCAGCGCGGCGAAGTCGAACGATCGCGGCCGGTAGACTGCAGCATAGCCGCGCCGGACCATGCCGATGAACGTGTCGGGCGTGCCGAACATGCCCTGGATCGACGGGGCGGCCAGCCGGAACGCGGCGTCCGCGTCGTCCCGGCGGAAGGCGTCGATCTGGCCGGCGATGACGGAGCGTATCGCCGCCTGGTCCTCCGCCGGCATCGGCGCATCGGCAGCGTGGGCATGACCCCACAGGGCGGCCAGCAGGATCAAGGCGAGGATCGGCTTGCGCATGGCATCAATACGGCGCTGGAGACGCAACGGTTGCCTTGCGCCGCCCGGTCAGCAGGCCGCGACCTGCACGCGGTGCCAGGCGGCTGCAAGGTAGCCTTTGAAGTTCCAGCATTGGGCGGCCTCGGCCGGCTGCGTCTGGCCGGCGTCGTCCCACGCGCGCACGACAAGCTCGTGCCGGCCCGGCTCCAGGTCGAGCGTGACCTGCCACAGGGTCCACGCCCATCGCGTCGCCTGCTCCAGCGCCGCCTGCCGCCAGGTGAGGCCGCCATCGCTCGACACGTCGACCCGGGCCACCATGCGTCCGGACGCCATGGCCCAGCCCCGCACGAGGGTGGCGCCGGCGGTGATCGTGCCAGGCGGCGGGACGCAGATGGCGCTGTTCACGGGCATCTCGTTGATGACGGCGCCGCGTTCCCAGTTCACGGTCTCGGCCGTCACGTCCGCCGGCAGCAGCTTGTAGTCCTGGCGCTGCACCGGGCTGTCGGCCGGCGAGCGGCGAACGCTCACCGTGGCGAGCCACTTGGCGCTGCGGACCCCGGCGTAGCCCGGCACCACGGCCCGCAACGGTGCGCCGTGCCTCGCGGACAGCGGACGCCCGTTCATCGCCCAGGCCAGCAAAACCTCCGGCGCCACCGCCTTGGCCAGCGGGATGGAGACGGCATAGGGCATGCCGCCATGATCGGCCACGAGGTCCAGCGACTCGAAGGCCACGTCCGACGCATCCAGCGCCGGGCCGGCAGCGTCCAGCACGTCGGCCAGGCGCACGCCGGTCCACTCCGCCGTGCCGATCGCCCCTGCATCCCACGGATCGCCCAGGGTCGGCTTGGCCGGTTGCAGGTCGGCCCGGCGATTGCCGGCGCATTGCAGCGTCGCTGCCTCGGTGTGGCAGGCGAAGCGGCGCTGCAAGGCAGCCATCGACAGGTCCAGCGGCTCGCGCACCATGCCGCCGACATGGAGGCGGTGGGCTGGGTCGACGCCTGGCACAGCGCCATGGTTGCGGGAGTAGAACAGCGCCTCCGGCGTTCGGAACGCCTCGACCAAGTGCGGCAAGCGCGGCTCGGCGTTGTATGGCGCAAGGCTGTGGACGACCATCGTGTCCCTTGTCATGGAGCGCCTCCCTGGATACGGGGTTGCAGCATCATGCCGACACCGGTGCAAGCGGGCTGGTTGTTACCCATGTTGCGGTGCACCATTTGGCGGTGATGAGCATTCCTCCGCTGCTGCCCAACCGGATCAACCTGTCCGACCTGATGCGCGCCCGACGGACGTTGCCCGCCGCAGCGGCCGGCGCGGGCGATGGCCGCTTGGAGGAATTGGCTTCGTTCGGCGGCAACCCGGGCAACCTGCGCATGCTGCGGTACGTGCCGCCAGGCTTGTCGCCGGGGGCGCCCCTGGTGGTCGTGCTGCACGGCTGCACCCAGAAAGCGGGGGGGTTCGACGCGGGCACGGGTTGGTCCATCCTGGCCCAGCGGCATGGTTTCGCCCTGTTGTTCCCTGAGCAGCGGGCGGCCAACAACAGCCATGGCTGCTTCAACTGGTTCGAGTCCGCCGACATCACGCGGGGGCAGGGCGAGGTCGCGTCCATCCGCGCCATGGTGGCCGCCATGGCGCAAGGCGGCCGGGTCGATCCGGCGCGGGTGTTCGTGACCGGCCTGTCCGCCGGCGGGGCCATGGCCTCGGCGCTGCTGGCCACCTATCCCGATGTGTTCGCCGCCGGAGCCATCATCGCCGGGTTGCCGTACCGCTGCGCCATCGGGACTCAGGCGGCGCTGTCTGCCATGCATCGCCCGATGCAGCGCGCCGGGTCGCATTGGGGCGGCTTGGTCCGGCAGGCGAACACGGGGCCGCAGCGCAAGCCGATCGTGGCGATCTGGCACGGTGACGCCGACGCGACCGTGGCGCCGGCCAACGCGACGGCCCATGCCAGCCAATGGTGCGATGTTCATGGCCTCCCCGATGACGCCTGCACGAACGACGTTGTGGACGGCGTGCCGCATCGGTCGTGGCATGACGCCAGCGGCATCCTCCGCGTGGAGCTGTACGCCGTTCCCGGCCTGGCCCACGGCGTGCCGATTGACCCGGCAACACCGGGAGATCGCGGGGTCGGGCAGGCGATGCCCTACATCCTGCCGGTCGGCGTGGCGTCCACCTGGCGCATCGCACGGAGCTGGGGCCTCGTGCCGGAAGCTCCGGCCCGGACGCAGGGTCGGCCAGGCAGCCCTGGGGACAGCCTGGCCGGACGCGCCATGCGGGCCTTCGGCCTGTTGCCAAACTAGGCTAGCGCGGGGACAGCACCATGATCATCTGACGGTTCTCCATCCGGGGCATTTGCTCGACCTTGGTCCTCTCGTCCATGTCGCCCCGGATGCGCTCCAGCACCCGGATACCGATGTCCTGGTGCGCCATCTCGCGCCCGCGGAACCGCAGCGTCACCTTCACCTTGTCGCCCTCGTCGATGAAGCTATTCATCGCCCGTAGCTTCACCTGATAGTCGTTCTCGTCAATGTTGGGGCGAACCTTGACTTCCTTGATCTCGACGACTTTTTGCTTCTTCTTGGCTTCATTCTTCTTCTTTTGCGACTCATACTTGTACTTGCCGTAGTCAAGAATCTTGACGACCGGCGGGTCGGCGTTGGGGCTGATCTCGAGCAGGTCGAGGCCTACGGACGCGGCTCGCAGCATGGCGTCCCGCGCGCTCATCACACCCTGCATCTCGCCCTCAGCGTCAATCAGGCGCACCTGCGCGCTGCGGATGTCCTCGTTGACGCGGGGGCCGTCGCGGCTCGGCGTTCCGGCTTGCATGGGGCCTCTGGCTATCGTGCTCTCCTGTCACTGTTTCAACGAAGCCGCCCGGCCGGGGCTATTCGGCTGCGAGGATTGATCTGCCAATATCAGGCGGCGCGGCCTCGCGGGCAAGCCCTTCGACGGCTTCGGCCAAAGAAAGCGTCTCCTGCGCCTGCCCCCCCAGGCGGCGCAGCGCCACCGTCCGGCCTTCCGCCTCCTTGCGGCCGACCACGGCGATCACCGGCACGTGCTGCAGGCTGTGCTCGCGGATCTTGGCGTTGATCTTCTCGTTGCGGGTGTCCGTCGCCACGCATAGGCCACGCGCGCGGAACGCCGCCGCCACTTCCTCGGCGTAGGGTTCGGCGTCGGTCACGATGGAGGCCACGACCAGTTGCACCGGGGCCAGCCAGAGCGGGAAGCGGCCGGCGAACTGCTCGATCAGGATGCCTAGGAACCGCTCGAAGCTGCCGAGGATGGCCCGGTGCAGCATCACCGGGCGCTGCCGGCTGCTGTCATCGGCGATGTAGCTGGCGTCCAGCCGCTCCGGCAGAAAGAAATCGACCTGCAGCGTGCCGCACTGCCAGTCCCGCCCGATCGCGTCGCGCAGCACGAACTCCAGCTTGGGGCCGTAGAACGCGCCCTCGCCGCGGTTCAGCTCGTAGGCGACGCCGGCCATGGCGCAGGCCTCGCGCAGCGCGGCCTCGGCGCGGTCCCAGGTGGCGTCGTCTCCCACCCGCTCGTCCGGGCGGTCGGCGAACTTCACCTGGAAGCTGTCAAAGCCGAAATCGCGGTAGACCGAGGCCAGCAGCGCCACGAAGCGCGCCGTCTCGCCGGCGATCTGGCCCGGCATGCAGAAGATGTGCGCGTCGTCCTGCGTGAAGCCGCGCACCCGCATGATGCCGTGCAGCGCGCCGGAGGGCTCGTAGCGGTGGCAGGCGCCGAACTCCGCCATGCGCAGCGGCAGCTCGCGGTAGGAGCGGAGGCCGTGGTTGAAGATTTGCACGTGGCAGGGGCAGTTCATCGGCTTCAGCGCCAGGGTGCGCTTCTCGTCCTCCACGTGGGCCACGAACATGTGCTCGCGGTACTTCTCCCAGTGCCCGGACCGCTCCCACAACGTCCGGTCAACCAGCTGCGGCGTCCTGACCTCCTGGTAGCCCCCGGCATCCTGGCGGCGGCGCATGTAGTCCTCCGCCGTCCGGTATAGCCGCCAGCCTTTCGGGTGCCAGAAGATCGACCCGGTGGCTTCCTCCTGGATGTGGAACAGGTCCATCTCGCGGCCGATCCGGCGGTGGTCGCGGCGTTCGGCCTCCTCGAGCTGGTGCAGGTGGGCCTCCAGCTCCTTGGCGTCGCGCCAGGCGGTGGCATAGATGCGCGTCAGCATGGCGTTGCGGTGGTCGCCGCGCCAATAGGCGCCGGCCACCTTCTGCAGCTTGAACGCGCCGCCCACGTCCCCCGTGCCGCGCATGTGCGGACCGCGGCACAAATCGACCCAGCTGCCCTGCCTGTAGAGCGTGATGGTCTCCGTCTCCGGCAGGTCGCGGATCAGCTCGGCCTTGTAGCGCTCGCCGCGCGCCTCGAAGAAGCGGACCGCGTCGCCGCGCTCCCACACCTCGCGCTCGAACGGGGCGTTGCGGGCGATGATCTCCCGCATCCGCGCCTCGATGGCGGGGAAGTCCTCAGGCGTGAACGGCTCGTTGCGGGCGAAGTCGTAGTAAAAGCCGTTCTCGATGGCCGGACCGATGGTGACCTGGGCGCCTGGATGGAGCGACTGCACCGCCTCGGCCAGCACGTGGGCGGCGTCATGGCGGATCAGCCCGAGCGCGTCCGGGTCCCGCCTGGTCACGAACACCACGGCCGCATCCGCCTCGATCAAGCGCGACAGGTCCACCAGCTCGCCGTCCAGCCGCATCGCCAAGGCGGCGCGCGCCAGGCCGGGTCCGATCGCCTCGGCCAGCGCAGCGCCCGTGACCGGCCCGTCGAAGCGGCGCACGGAACCGTCGGGCAGGGTGATGGCGGGCATGGCAGGGCGCTTCCAGAAGTGGTGGGATCGGCTGGCGCGGGTCTTAGCGCCGGCGGAACCGGGGGAGAAGGCCTACGCCAGCAGCTCGCGATACACGTCCAGCGTCGCCTGCTGCATCGCGGCCGTGGTGTAGCGCTGGCACACGCTGAGCCGCGCCTGGGCCCCCATGGCGGCCCGCTCGGCCGCGGGCAGGCGCAGGATCACGTCGAGCGTCGCGGCCAGGGCAGCCGGATCGGAAGGGCGGACGCGCCAGCCGTTGACGCCGTGCTCCACCGTCTCGGCCGTGCCACCGGCGTCGCTGACCACCACCAACCGCGCCATCGCCTGCGCCTCGATCACGGTGCGGCCGAACGGCTCGGGCTCCAGTGACGGGTTGACCACGATGTCCGCCAGCATCAGCGCCGCCGGCATGTCGTCGCAATGGCCGACCACGCGGACGCGCTCGGCGATGCCCAGGGCCTCCGCCCGGGCGAGCAGCTCGCGCCGGTAGCGCGCGCGGCCTTGCTCCGCCCCCACCAGCACCAGGCGCACGTCCGGCCGTCCCAGCTGGGCCAGGGCGTCGAGCATGACGGACTGGCCCTTCCAGCGGGTGAGGCGCGCCGGCAGCATGATCGTGACGGCGCCGGCGGGCAGCCGCCACTCCGCAGCCAGGCGGGCCACCCGGTCGGGCTCGACGGCCGCCGGGTCGAAAAGCGCCGTGTCCCCGCCGCGCGGGATCCCCCGCAGCCGCGCAGGGTCGACCTGGTGGCGCGCCTTCAGCGTGGTGGCGACGAACTGGCTGATGGCGATGATGCGCTCGCCCCGGGCCATGATCGCGTTGTAGCGGCGCTTGCCCGGCGCGTTCTCCTTGTAGACGCCGTGCCAGGTCGTCACGAAGCGGGCGCCGGTGCGGCGGCAGGCGAGCCAGGCGGACCACGCCGGCGCACGGGAGCGGGCGTGCACGATGTCCACGTCCGCCGCGCGGATCAGGAACGCCAGCCGCGCCGCGTTCTTCCAGATGCGCGCCGGGTTCTTGGAGGCGAGCTGGAGGACGATATGGGTGCCGCCGGCCCGCTCGACCGCCTTCACCAGCCGTCCGCCCGCGCTGGCGACCAGGGCGGACCCGCCGGCCAGCACGATCGCCTGCACCATCTCCACGGTGCCGCGTTCCACGCCGCCGGTTTCGAGCGCGGGGAGGACCTGCAGGACGGTGAGGCCGCAATCGTCTGACATGGGCGCGTCGTATATCACGGATGGGGCG
>CAXTTH010000054.1:0-9445 GCA_964247035.1 uncultured Acetobacteraceae bacterium | reverse complement strand
GCGCGCACCTGCTCCGGCGGGGGGGCGAACGCCGGGGTGCGCGCCGGCGCCGAGCGCGGCTGGCAGAACCAGCTGGCTGCCAGGGTGAACGCCCAGGCGGCGCAGCCTGGCAGGTCCGCAACGCCCCCCACGGCATCGAACAAGGCGCGGCTCATCAGCATCGGCGCGTCCGGGGCGATGCTCTGGGGCGAGGCGGTCACGAGGTCGGCTTGCCGTGCCGCGACGCTGAGCCAGAACGGCCCGTCTCCCGTGGGCAAGGCGATGGCGGGCGACCCGGCGTGCACCAGCAGCAGCGTGCCGCCCCGGGCCATGCGGCAGCCGAGGTTGAGGCTGCAGGCCGCGCCGCGCGGCACCCGGTTGCGCCGCACGGCCGAGCGCTCGAACAGGTCGGCCGCGACCAGCGCCGCCTCGTCCGCGGTCTCGTCGTCGGAGGCGTCGTCCACCCAGCAAACCTCGTCCGCGCCGTGAGCCGCCAGGGCCTGCAAGCAGGGGGTCACGGCGGCCGCGTGGTTGCGGCTGGCTACGATGGCGCTCAGCATGGGCATGGAAGCGGTGCCAGATCGAAGCGGAACGCCCCGTTGGCCTTGAGGCTTTCGCGCGACGAGTTGCGCCAGCGTGCAGCGCCGGGGTCAAGCGCGTGCTCGCAGCGGGCCTTGTAGGCGCGGGCATAGGTCGCGCCCGCCCCGACTTCGGCCAGTTCGGAGCCGGTGAAGGCAGCGCCGCGCGCTTGCTCGTAGTCCTGCACGAAGGCCGTGACCTCGCCGATCGAAGGAGTTTCTGGCACATCCAGCTCCCAGGTGACCGGGAAATGCGCGGCGGCGGACCCTAGGATGAATGCCTCGCGATCAAGGAACATCGCATCCCAATCATAGACCACCGCGATCCCGCCTGATCCGATCCGCATGTTTTTGGCGCTCCAGTCATGGTGGCCCAGGACAACGCGGCTGCGGGCGGCGCGCATGGCTGACAGGGCCGTGCGCGCCAGTTCGTCGATCCACTCCGCCCCTTGCGCGGTTGCCTCGAAGTTGAACAGAGCGTTGTGCGGCGGAAGCCAGATTCCTTTGAACGGCAACAGCCGCCGGGGCAGGCCGTCCAGGCTACGGCATGGTTCAGCCTCAGCCACAAGGCGGGCCAGGCCGGATGCCATTGCGCTGCGGACTCCTGGAATCCTCACATCCGTTGCAACGCCAGCCCGGTTGTGCTCCATCGCCACGGCCCAGCCCAGCCCGGCCCGAGCGCCGACAGCCCGGTCAGGACGGAAGGAGCTGGAAAACCCCGTGCGGCCATTGCCGCCTGGACCTTCGATTGCGCGGCCAACGCGCGTGCGTCCGCGATTTGCGGCCAAACCTTCACGAAGATGTTGGAGCGATCAGGCAGCATGAGGGTCACGGCTGCGCCCACGCTGAACCCGACCGCGCTGACGCAGGCCCGGCCGAAGCCGTGCTTCGCCACCCAGTCTAGGATCATCTCCTGAACGGCCTTCGGGCTGTCCGTCCCGAACACGTCATGGGCGAGCAGGCGGTCCTCGGAATCGCTCCAGTCCTCAAGCATTGCCGCACCTCGATGCCGTCCCGCATTGCGCTCCGCTGCGCGGCATTCGATGATGCACCCGGCGCCGTGCGGACCCAACCATGCGGCCAAGCCAAGGAGGAACGAGCATGGCACGGGTAGCCCTGGTCACTGGCGGGACGCGCGGCATCGGCGAGGCGATCAGCATGGCGTTGCAGGCTGCCGGACGCACCGTCGTTGCGAGCTATGTCGGCAACGAGGAGGCGGCCGGCAGCTTCAGCGACGCCACCGGCATCGCCGTGATCAAGTTCGACGCGGGCAATTTCGCGGCCTGCGAGGCGGCGGTGCAGCAGGTGTCCGAGCAGCACGGGCCGGTCGAGATCCTGGTCAACAACGCCGGCATCACCCGGGACGGCACGATGGCCCGCATGTCGCGGGACATGTGGGATGCCGTGATGGACACCAATCTCGGCTCCTGCTTCAACCTGTGCAAGCTGACGTTCGACGGGATGCGGCAGGCGAAGTTCGGCCGCGTGGTGAACATCGGCTCGATCAACGGCCAGGCCGGGCAGTACGGCCAGGTGAACTACGCGGCCGCGAAGTCCGGTATCCACGGCTTCACCAAGGCCCTGGCGCAGGAGGGCGCCCGGTTCGGCATCACCGTCAATGCCATAGCGCCCGGCTACGTGGACACGGAGATGGTGCGCGCGGTGCCGCCGGACGTGCTGGCCAAGATCGTGGCGCGCATCCCGATGGGGCGGCTGGGCCATGCCAGTGACATCGCCCGCGGCGTGGCGTTCCTGACCAGCGACGACGGGGACTTCATCACCGGGTCCACGCTGTCGATCAACGGCGGGCAGCACATGTACTAGCGTTCACAAACCGCCCAGCCGCAGCAACCAGCCTTGCTGCCCCGGCGTATGGTTCCCTCACGACCCCGGGACGACGCCGCATGGCCAGAAAGCCGAAGATCAAGCCGTACACCGGGCCGTCCGGGGGCTGGGGCTCCATCCGCTCCCTGGGCAACATCCTGGCGCGCGAGGGCATCCCGGTCAGCGGCGCGCTCGCCTTCACCCGGCAGAACAAGCCCGGCGGGTTCGACTGCGTCAGTTGCGCCTGGCCCAAGCCGGCTGACCCGCACCCGTTCGAGTTCTGCGAGAACGGCGCCAAGGCAACGGCGTGGGAGATCACCACCAAGCGCGTCGAAGTGGAGTTCTTCGCCGAGCACACCGTGGCGGAGCTGCGGGAATGGCGCGACCACGACCTGGAGAAAATCGGCCGCATCACCCACCCGATGCGCTACGACGAGGCCAGCGACAAGTACGTGCCCGTCGCCTGGCAGGACGCGTTCAACGCCATCGGGGCGGAACTCAAGACGCTCGATCCGAAGCGGGTGATCTTCTACACCTCCGGCCGGTCGTCGCTGGAAACATCGTATCTCTGGCAGCTTTACGGGCGGCTGTACGGCACCAGCAACTTCCCCGACTGCTCCAACATGTGCCACGAGACCACCTCCGTCGCGATGCCCAAGAGCATCGGGGTGCCGAAAGGCACGGTGACGCTGGAGGACATGGCGCTGGCGGACTGCATCATGATCTGGGGCCAGAACCCCGGCGCCAACAGCCCGCGCGCGCTGAACGACTACCAGGCGGCGCACCGCCGCGGCGTGCCTATCCTGACCTTCAACCCGCTGCGGGAGCGCTCGCTGGAGCGGTTCGCCTCGCCGCAGCACCCGACGGAGCTGCTGCCGGGCCACAGCACGCCGATCAGCTCGCAGTACAACCAGCTGAAGGCGGGCGGCGACCTCGCGGCGATGACCGGCATCTGCAAGGCGCTGCTGACGCTGGACGACGAGGCGGTGGCGCACGGCAAGGGCCGCGTGCTCGACGTGGCGTTCATCGCGGAGCACACGCATGGCTTCGAGGCGTTCGCCGATTTCCTGCGCGGGCGCGAGTGGCCGGCGCTGGAGCTGCACTCCGGCCTGACGCGCAACGCCATGGAGGCGACCGCCGCCATCTACGGCCGGGCGCGGCACGTGGTGGCGATGTGGGGCATGGGGCTGACGCAGCACGTCAACGGCGTCGAGAACGTGCAGATGCTGCTCAACCTGTTGCTGATGCGCGGCAACATGGGCAAGCCCGGCGCCGGCGCCAGCCCGGTGCGCGGCCACTCTAACGTGCAGGGCCAGCGCACGGTGGGGATCACGGAGAAGCCGGAGCTGGCCTCCTTGGACCAGCAAGCCAAGCAGTTCGGCTTTGAGCCGTGCCGCGAGAAGGGCCTGGACACGGTCGAGACCTGCGAGGCGATGCTGCGCGACGACGTGGACGCCTTCCTCAGCCTGGGCGGCAACTTCGTGCGCGCCGTGCCGGACACGGACGACATGGAGCCGGCGATGAGCCGCATCGGGCTGACGGTGATGATCTCCACCAAGCTCAACCGCAACCACCTGGTGCACGGCAAGCGCGCCTACATCCTGCCGCCGATCGGCCGCATCGAGGTCGACCGGCAGGCGACCGGGCCGCAGGCGGTCAGCATGGAGGACAGCACCTCGCGCGTCACCGGGTCACGCGGGTTGCGCACGCCGGCCAGCAAGACGCTGATCTCGGAGCCGGCGATCGTGGCGGGCATGGCGAAGGCGACGCTGGCGCCGAACCCCAACGTGCCGTGGGACCGCTGGGTGGCCAACTACGACCTGATCCGCGACTCGATCGAGGAGACGTTCCCGGAGAAGTTCACCAACCTGAACGAGGCGATGTGGGAACCCGGCGGCTACCACATCCCGTCCAAGGCGCGGCACCGGGTCTGGGCCACGGAGAACGGCAAGGCGAACTTCATCCTGCCCAAGAGCCTGCCCGAGCACGCCACGGAGCCGGAGGACGAGCGGGACGTGCTGACGCTGATGACGCTGCGCAGCAACGACCAGTTCAACACCACGATCTACGGCTACCACGACCGGTTCCGCGGCATCAAAGGCACCCGCATGGTGCTGCTGATCCACCGCAACGACATGGCCCGGTTCCACTTGAACGAGGGCGACATCGTGGCGCTGCACACGGTGGCGGAGGACAAACCGCGCACGGTCGAGGGCTTCCGCGTCACGCCGTATAACGTGCCGGAGGGCTGCGCCGGGGCGTATTACCCGGAGTGCAATCCGCTGCTGCCGATCTGGCATAAGGCGGTGGGCAGCAACACGCCGGCGGCCAAGTCGATCCCGGTGCGGGTGACGCTGCTGGCGGCGGCGGAGCGGACGGGGGTGATGATGGCGGCGGAGTAGGGCGGGGCTCTGCCCCGAACCCCGCCAGAGGACGAGGTCCTCTGGATACCTGGTTGTGCGCATCACGGGTCAAGGGACTTTGCCCCCTTGCGGGTGCGGGGCAGCGGCCTGCCGCTAAATCAGTTCGCCCAACGTCGCGGCGGCGAAGTTCCGTAGCCCTGCCGTGTCGCCCGTGCGCACCTTCGTCACCCAGTTCGGATCGCTCAGCAGGGCGCGGCCGATGGCGATCAAGTCGAACTCGCCCCGCTCCATCCGGTGCAGCAGCTTATCCAGGCTCTCGGGTTTCGAGTCCTCACCGCCGAAGCTGCCGATGAAGTCGCCCGACAGGCCGACGGAACCGACGCTGATGGTGGCGGCGCCGGTCAGCTTCTTGGCCCAGCCAGCGAAGTTCAGCCCGGCCTCGCCATCCACCTCCGGAAACTCGGGCTCCCAGAAACGGCGCTGCGAGCAATGCAGGATGTCGGCGCCCGCCTCCACCAGCGGCACCAGCCAATCGGCCATGGCGCCGGGTGTCTCGGCGAGGCAGGCGGTGAAGTCCTGCTGCTTCCACTGGCTGAGGCGCAGGATGATGGGGTAGCCGGGCCCGACCGCCTGCCGCACGGCCTTGACCACTTCGGCGGCGAAGCGGGCGCGCTGCTTCAGGGTGGCTCCGCCGTAGCCATCCGTGCGCGTGTTGGTGCCGCTCCAGAAGAACTGGTCGATCAGGTAGCCGTGTGCGCCATGGATCTCGACCGTGTCGAAGCCGAGCCGCTTCGCGTCGGCGGCGGCCTGGCTGAACGCAGCGACCGTGTCGGCGATGGCCTCCTCGCTCATCGCCTCGCCCCGCGGCTTGCCAGGGGCAAGCAGGCCGGAGGGGCTCTCGACCGGCACGGGCGGCGTCCACTTGGTCGTAGGGCTGACCGTAGAGCCGGTGTGCCAGATTTGCGGGCCCATCTTGCCGCCGGCCATATGAACCTCGTCGATCACCCGGCTCCAGCCCGCGAGCGCGCCGTCACCATGGAAGAAGGGGATTTGCGGGTCGTTCCTGGAGGCGGGCCGGTTGACCACCGTGCCCTCGGACAGGATCAGCCCCACGTCGCCCTCGGCGCGGCGGCGGTAGTAGGCCGCGACGTTCTCACCCGGCACGCCCTCGGGGGAGAACGAGCGCGTCATGGGCGCCATGACGATGCGGTTCTTCAGGGCCAGCGACTGCACCTGGAGAGGCTGGAACAGGATGTCGGCGTGCAGTGACGTCATGGGATGGCTCCGGATTGACCGGAGCCTATTGGTATAGCTTGTATACCTAAGTCAATCAGGCACTTTAGGGCGACCAAGGTGCTCAGAGGAAACCGCCATGCCTGAAACCCGGCCTGCTGGAACGGAACCCCACGAGCGCCCGCTGCCTCAGCAGCAGGTTCTCAGCCCGGCAAACTGCCCGGGCCGGCTGCTGCTCGACCAGGTCGCCGACAAGTGGTCCGTGCTGATCCTGGCCGCGCTGTGCCCGGAGCCGCTGCGGTTCAACGCGGTAAAGCGGCAGTTGGAGGGCATCACCCAGAAGGCGCTGACCCAGGCGCTGCGGCGGTTGCAACGGAACGGGCTGGTGGCCCGGCGGGTCATTCCGCATTCGCCCGTGGCGGTCGAGTACTCGGTCACGCCGCTCGGCCGCACCTTGCAGCAGCCATTCGCAGCGCTGCATGCCTGGACGTTCGACCACCTGCCGGACGTGGAACAAGCGCAGCGGGCGTTCGATGCCGTGGCTGCCAGCGGCCAGGATCAGTCCTGATCCACGGCCACGATGCGATAGAGCATGGTGCCTCCGTCCAGCCTGGCCACCGACACGGTCTCGCCGGGGCGCACCGTCCCGGCGGTGAGGCTGTAAAGCGGCTCGTCCTCGCTATCCAGCTCTCGCAAAGCCCAGCCTTCGTCGATCTTGACCAGTTCGCCGGAGCGGACCGGATGGCCGGAGCGTTCGCGCCGGGTTCGCCAGGGCTGGCGCCCGGCGCTCCACTCAGCGGCGTTCAACTGGGCGCCACCCGTCAGGATGACATGGAGGATCATGCGGTCGTCCAAGTCCCCGGCGGGGCTGCCGGGCCCCTGGGCCAGAACCATCGTGACCCGAACTGCGCCCATTATCGCATCCTTGCTGCCATGGCACGGATTGTAACACGGAAAGGACTTGGATGGGCTTAACGCCGAACGGGCATAAGCAGCGAGCTGTCAGATGGCGACCCGGACCCCCAGCTCCACCACCCGGTCGCTCGGGATGCGGAAGAACACGGTGGCCGGCACGGCGTTGCGGGCCATGGCGAGGAACAGCCACAGCCGCCAGATCGGCAGCTTGGGCACCAGGGCGCGGACCAGCACCTCGCGGCCGAGGAAATAGCTGACCTGCATCGGGTCGTAGTCCACGCCGTGCCCGTGCAGGCCCTCGAGCGCGCGGGGGATGTTCGGGCTTTCCATGAAGCCGTAGCGCAGCAGCACCCGGTGGATGCCCGGCGCCAGCTCCGTCACCTCCGTGCGGCGCTCGGCGCCGACCTCCGGCTCGTCCACGTTGGCGACGGTGACGAACAGGACCTTCTCGTGCAGCACCTTGTTGTGCTTGAGGTTGTGCAGCAGCGCCGCGGGCACGTAGTCCGGCGTGCCGGTGAGGAACACGGCCATGCCGGGCACGCGCAGGGTGCGCGACTGCGGCAGGCGCTTGAGGAAGGAGGCGAGCGGCAGGCTGTCCTGCTTCCAGCGGGCCAGCATCAGGTCCCGCCCGCGCTTCCAGGAGGTCATCAGCGCCATCAACGCGCCGCCCAGCAGCAGCGGCACCCAGCCGCCATCCGGCACCTTGAGCAGGTTGGAGGCGAAGAACACGCAGTCGATGAGGAAGAAGCCGCCGAACACGCCCAGCGCGAGCGGGCGGGACCAGCCGAACTGGCGGTGGAACGCGTAGGCGGCGAGCACGCAGGTGCAGATGAACGTGCCCGTCACCGCGATGCCGTAGGCGGAGGTCAGCGCGCCGCTGCTGCGGAAGGCCAGCACCAGCACCAGCACGCCGATGAACAAGGCGGAGTTGATCTGCGGCACGTAGATCTGGCCCTCCTCGGTCTGGCTGGTGTGGGTCACGGTCATGCGGGGCAGGAAGCTCATCTGCATGCACTGGCGCGCGATGGAGTAGGCGCCGGAGATCAGCGCCTGGCTGGCGATCACGGTGGCGGCGGTGGCCAGCACCACCAGCGGCAGGCGCAGCCCCTCGGGCGCCATGAGGAAGAACGGGTTGGCGATGGCCGCCGGGTTCGAGAGGATCAAGGCGCCCTGGCCGAAATAGTTGAGCGCCAGGCAGGGCAGCACGAAGCCGAGCCAAGCCAGGCGGATGGGCTGGGCGCCGAAATGCCCCATGTCGGCGTACAACGCCTCGGCCCCCGTCACCGCCAGCACCACCGACCCCAGCGAGATGAAGGCCAGCCAGCCGTGCCGCATGCAGAACAGCACCAGGTAGTGCGGCGACAGGGCCATGAGCACGTGCGGCTGGGCCGCGACCTGCTGCAGGCCGAGGATGCCGATGACCGCGAACCAGGCCGCCATCACCGGGCCGAACACGCGGCCGACGCGGCCGGTGCCGCGGTATTGCACGGCGAACAGGCCGACGATGACGGCGCAGGCCAGCGGCACGACGTAGGGCTGCAGGTCGGGCGCCGAGACCTCCAGGCCCTCGATGGCCGACAGGACCGACACGGCCGGGGTGATGACGCCGTCGCCGAAGAACAGGCAGGCGCCCACGATGCCGACCATGCTGAGCACGGCCTTGCCGCGGCCGTCCTTCGCCGCCCGCTGCGCCAGCGCCATGAGGGCCAGGATGCCGCCCTCGCCCTTGTTGTCGGCGCTCATCACCAGCAGGACGTACTTGACCGTCACGATGACGATCAGCGCCCAGAAGATCAGCGACAGGATGCCGAGGATCTCGAACTCGGCCACGCCGCGGCTGGTGAAATGGTCCAGGCTGGCCTTGAACGCATAGAGCGGGCTGGTGCCGATGTCGCCATAGACGATGCCGAGGACGGCCAGCAAGGCGGTTGCCCGCACGGGGGCGCGGGCGGTCCTGGGGGCGATCGCAGCCATGCTCATGCTTCGTCTCCAACTGGCAGAGCAAGCGGGTAGGGGTCACCCCATCCTGGACGGACGTGCCGGCACGTCCGCCAACCACCACCAACCCGAGCGGCCAGAACCCTGGCCACCCCCCCACATCAAGGCGGCGGAGTCAAGGCGGGGGCCGGGCGCCGAAGATGGCGCTGCCGATGCGCACCTGGGTTGCGCCGTGGCGGATGGCGGCCTCGTAGTCGCCGGACATGCCCATGGAGACGACGGGCAGGCCGTGCCGGGCCGCCCGGTCGGCGAGCCAGGCGAAGTGGCGGTCGGGAGGGCCCTCGGCCGGGGGGATGCACATCAGGCCGGTCAGCAGGCTGCCGAAACGGGCCTGGCAGTCCCGGATGAAGCCGTCTGCCTCCGCCGGGTCGATGCCGGCCTTCTGCGCCTCCTCGCCCACGTTCACCTGCACCAGCAGCTCGGGCAGCGCATCGCCCCTGGCCTGGGCCGCGGCCAGGGCGTCGGCAAGCCGCGGGCGGTCCAGGGTCTCGATCAGGTCGGCGGCGGCGACCGCATCGCGCACCTTGTTGGTCTGCAGCGGGCCAGCTCGTGTTC
>CAXTTH010000053.1:0-9530 GCA_964247035.1 uncultured Acetobacteraceae bacterium | reverse complement strand
AACCTATGCTACCTACGCCGAAAAAGTCAGAAATATCTTTGGTTAGAACTCTCAAATCGCCCTACACGCCTACCTACACCGCAACAGTTGGTGCCGAAATCAACCAGCCGATTACCGAGAAGGTAATTTTCATTGCCCGCAGCGACACCAATTTCATCGGCAACACCTGGTTCCACAGCGTGCAGAACCAGACGGTTCCGTCGCTGTTCGGCCCCGCTAATTTCAGTCGCACCGAGCGCCTGGCATACTCGAAGACCGATTTGCGTGTTGGCGTTGAGGCAGGCGCATTCGATGCGGTCTTTTTGGTACGAAACTTATTTAATACGCAGATCCTGGCCGAGGTGATTCCGGCTCCGGAGTTCGGCGGGGTTTTCGCCTCTGAGGCGGAACGCCGGTTCTGGGGCGGTGAATTGACGTACCAATTTTGAGAGGCCGGAAGGAGAGCAGCCGCTTTTAAGCAAAGATTTGGAAAATGCCACCTGATACCGATACGTAGGTTCTCCGACTCTCCTGAGGTTTGATCCTGCACGGTGCGGGCCGCACGCGATCAAGCTGACCGCTGACATGCTGCATCGGGATAATATATCATCTCGTTGATCCAGCTTTGTTCCCACAACCATGGCCCGCGTGTCCACCGATGACCTGGTCTTCGCAGCATAGTGGCTATCCTACTATGATCCTATGCCCGACGAAATTGAGAATGGCGAGAGTGCTGCGCGCGTAGTCGAGTAGCTCAAGGCAAAGATCACCCGCCGGGACAAGGATGCAGCTGTGCGTGTCTGCGCCAAGTGCCTTGGTCTGCTGCCTGCGACCATTTGTAAGGCGCTTGCGCGCTATGTAGCTTAGATCCGGCCGTCGAACATACTCCTGTCATCAAGCCTCACATGGCTCTGGCCTGAAACCTGCCAGTAGACACACTCGCGTTGATTTCAATAGCATTATAAAGTCTCGAGGAGAGTTTGTTTTCTGGAGAGTTCTAACTTAGAGATAGGTCGTGCCTCAAGAAGCTAAACTTGTCAATAGGTTAAAGTGCATCAGCTATCTCTGGGTTAGCACTCTCGTTTTCTGCCCAGCTTAAAGCAGAGCTTCAGTTTCTAGCCCCGTTTCACGCCATTCACCTCCGCGACTACATCGGTCAGCATCGGCACGTAGTCCTGCCCGCGCCCCAGTCCGGCTGCAAAGGCGAAGCTGTTGCGCACCGCGGCGCCCACCGGGTTGGCAGCCCCGCTGGCGCTCGCGAAGTTGGCCAGATACGTCAAGTCCTTGAGCGCGTTGTCGAGCGTGAACAGGTGCGCCTCGCGGTTGCCGCCAACCACGTAGTCGAAGAACGTTTGAAAGAAGCCGCAATCCATCCGGCCGCCGTTGATCACGCCGTGGAAGGTGCGCTCCGACACGCCGGCCTTGGCGCCCAGCATCAGCGCCTCGGCATACAGCGCGCCGTAGCCGAGCGAGACGAAGTTGTTCAGCAGCTTCATCATGTGCCCGGTTCCGGTCGGCCCGGTTTCGACGATGCGGGCGGCGAAGCCTTCCAGCACCGGCCGCGCCCGCGCGACGTCCGCCGCGGCGCCGCCCACCATCACGTCCAGCGTGCCGGCCCAGGCCTCCTTCGGCGTGCGGCTGAGCGGCGCGTCGATCAAGATGATGCCCTGCGCCGCCAGTTCGCCTGCCAGCCGCACCGTGACCGCGGGTTCCGAAGTCGAGCAGTCGATCACCAGCAGCTCCTTGTCCGCCGCGGCCAGGCCGTCCGGGCCGTTGACGACCTGCTGCACTTGGACGCTCCCGGTCACGCACAGCACCACGACGTCGGACACTTCCGCGACCCTCCGCGGCGAGCTGGCCTCGGTCGCGCCGCGCCGCCGCAGGTCCTCGATCGCGTCGCGCTTGCGGTGTGCCAGCGCGGTGAGCGGGAAACCCTTGCCCACCAGGTTGCTGGCCATGCCGTGGCCCATGTGGCCCAGCCCGATGAAGCCCACTCTTTCCGTCATGACGTTCTCCCTCCATGTTGCGTCAGGTGCTGGCGCGAACTTCCAGTCGGTAGCCGACATCGACGCTGGATGGCCCGGTGGGCTTGCCCTGGATGCGAGCCAACAGCTTGCGCGCCGCCGTGTCGCCGATCTGCTGGCGCGGCGAGACGATCGATGTCAACGCCGGGCTGGTCAACGCGCCGATCTCCAGGCCGTTGAAGCCGGCAATGGCGATCCGGCCCGGCACCGCGATGCCCTCGCGCTGCGCCCGCAGCAAGGCGCCGACCGCCAGGTCATCATTGGCGAAGAACAATGCGTCGAGCGCCGGGTCCTGCGCGAGGACTGCCACGAGCTTGTCGCCGCCGAGCCCGGGGCTGGATTTCTCGCCGTGGCCGTAAGGCGCACGCCGCGGCAGGCCGGCCTGGAGCAGCGCCCGGTCAAGCCCCTCGAAGCGCTGCATCGCTCGGTGATCGCGGTCGAGCCAGCCGCCGACGAAGCCGATCTGGCGGTAGCCGCGCGCCACCAGATGCCGCCCCATGGCCTCTCCGGCCTCCACATGGGACAGGCCGACGTTCATGTCGATCGCGCCTGCGCCATGCTCCATGATCTCGACCACAGGCCGCCCGCAGCCGCGCAACAGCTGCTGCGTGCGTTCGGCGTGGCGCAGGCCGGCCAGGATCAGCCCGGGCGGCGACCACCCCAGCAGAGTGAGCACCAGCTCCGCCTCGCGGTCGAGATCGTACTGCGTGTTGGCCAGCAGCAATTGATACTGTTCTATTTCCAAAACGTCTTGGATGCCCTGGATCACCTCGATGAACACGGCGTTGGACAGCGAGGGCACGATTACCGGGACGACCTTGCTGTCGGCGGAAGCGAGGGCGCCGGCGAACCGGTTCGGCACGTAGCCGAGTTCGGTGACTGCCTCCTCCACCTGCCGGCGCAGCGCGGCCGACACGCTGCTGGGCGCGTGCAGCGCGCGGGACACCGTGATGGGTGCCACCCCGGCCCGCTCGGCCACGTGCTTCAGCGTCACCGCCGCTTCCTGTGTGCGCCTGCGGCGTAGCGTCCGGCTTGCTGGCGGGGTCGTGTCCATGGCCGCAGCATAGCGCGAGGTCTATGATTGCGCTACCATCCAAGGGCGGCTATGGGTTGGGCAGCAAGGGTGCCGGCTCGTTTCGGCAAGAGCGCCCGCCTTCTGGGGACGGACGTCGTGGGACAGCTTTACGAAGCCGCCGACATCGCGAAGAGCTACGCCAGCGTATCCGTGCTGCGCGGCGTGAGCCTGGCTCTGCGACCCGGCCGCGTGCACACCATGGTGGGTGAGAATGGCGCCGGCAAATCGACGCTGTTCAAGGTCCTGTCCGGACAGGTGCAGCCTACGGCGGGCCAGCTCAGCCTGGACGGTGCGCCCATTACGCTCGACAACCCGCAGGCCGCGCACCGCCAGGGCATCTACCTGGTGCCGCAGGAGCCAGCGCTGATGCCGGAGCTGAGCGTGGCGGAGACCATGTTCGTAGGCCGGCTGCCAACGAGGGGGCGCCTGCTCTCCATCATCGACTGGCCCGCGAACCGCCAGCAGGCGCGCGCCGCCGTGGCCGCGCTCGGGCTGGACATCGACGTGGACCAGCAGGCCCGGCATCTCTCGATCGCGCAGCAGCAGCAGGTGGAATGCGCCAAGGCGTTGCTGCGGGGCTGCCGCATCATCCTGTTCGACGAGCCGACCTCGCCACTGACCACACACGAGGTGGAGCGGCTGTTCACCATCATGCGCCGGCTGCGCGACGACGGCTGCACGCTGGGCTTCATCAGCCACCGCATGGACGAGGTGCTGGAGATCAGCGACGAGATCAGCGTGCTGCGCGACGGCGCCCTGGTGGACACGGTGGCCCGTGCCGGGTTCGACCGGGTGCGGCTGATGTCGCAGATGGTCGGGCGCGAGATGCGGGTCATTCCCCGCCGCCAGTGGTCTGCGGCGACCACGGTTCCGGCATTGCAAGTTGAGGGGCTATGCCACGCGCCCCGTTTTGCCGATGTCGGTTTCACCTTGCACCGGGGCGAGATCCTCGGCCTGGCGGGGTTGGTCGGCGCTGGTCGCACCGAGGTCGCCGAGACCATCTTCGGCGTGCGCGTGCGCGATGCCGGCCGGGTGCGGCTTGACGGCGACGACATCACCGAGCTGTCCAGCCATGCGGTGATCCGCAAGGGACTGGTGTATGCGCCGGAGGACCGCGCGCGGCACGGCGCCGTGCTGCCGATGAGCATTGCCGAGAACCTCACCTCCGGCCTGCTCGACCGGGTGCGGCAGCGCTGGGCGCTCATCGATGGCGGGCATGAGCGGCAGATCGCTGGCGACATGGTCTCGCGCTACCGCGTGCGATGCGCCGGCACCGGACAGGCCCTGCGCCAGCTCTCGGGCGGCAACCAGCAGAAGGTCGTGTTCGGCAAGTGGATGGGCCTGTCGCCGAAGGTCGCGATCTTGGACGAGCCCACGCGCGGCGTCGATGTCGGCGCGAAAGATGAAATCTACGAGCTGATCGAGGGCCTGGCGCGCGAGGGCATGGCGATCCTGGTGATCTCGTCCGAGATGGAGGAGCTGGTGCGGCTCTGCGACCGCATCCTGTCGATGTACGAAGGGCGCATCGTGGCCGAGCTGTCCGGGACGGAAATCACGCCGGACGCCGTCGCGCAATCCTATCTGAACCCGGCGAGCGTCACTGCCACAGGGCTGGCGGCATGAGGATCGGCCTACCCCGGCGCGAGCACCGCGAGCAGACCTTGCTGGTGGCGATCTTCGTCGCCGTGGCGGTGGTGGGCCTGGCCCGGCCGCATTTCGTGTCGATGCCGAACCTGCGTTTCATGCTGCTCAACTCGGTCGTGCTTTCGGTGGCCGCTCTGGGGCAGACCTTGGTGATCGCCACCCGCGGGGTGGACCTGTCCGTGGCGCCGGTGCTGGGGTTGAGCGCCATGGCGACGGGACTGCTCGCACAGGATGGCGGGCTGCCGCTGGTCGCGGCCTTTGGCCTCGCGCTGGTGATCGGGCTGGTGCTGGGCACTATCAACGGCGTGCTGGTGGCGTGGCTGGCGATCCCGCCGATCATCACCACCCTCGGCACGTACAGCCTGTACACGGGGCTAATCTTCATCGTGTCCGACGGCGCGCAGGTCAACTCGGTGCCGCCCGCCTACGACACCCTGGGCAACGGCGTGCTGACGCCGCTGCTGCCGGTGCCAATCCCCGTGCTGCTGCTGGGTCTGGTGCTGGCGCTGACATGGTTCGCGCTCGGCCATACGCGGTTCGGCCGCGCCGCGCTCGCGGTCGGCAACAACAGCGTTGCAGCCTACAACGCCGGCATCCCAGTGATGGCGACCCAGGTGGGCGTCTATGCGTTGTCCGGTCTATTTGCCGCCCTCTCGGGGCTGATCTTTCTCTGCTACACAGGCTCCGCCACCGTCACCACCGGGACCGGCGATCATCTGGAGCTGCAATCCATTGCCGTGGCGCTGATCGGCGGTACGGCGATCGCCGGCGGGCGGGCGTCCATGGTGGGCACTGTGCTCGGCAGCATGTTCCTCAGCGTCGTGCTAACCGGCTTGGTCTTCGTGCAAGTGCCGCCGATTTGGTACTCGGCCGGTGAAGGCCTGATGATCCTGGCCGCGGTTGCCGCCGGCAGCCGCCAAGCGCGGGCGGCCTGAGATGACAGCCTGGGAGAGGTCGCTTGCCGCTCTGCTGGCGCTGCTGCTCGCGGGCCTGATCACGGCAGTGCCGGGCTTCTATCCGGGGCTTGGTGGCCTACTAGCCCTTGGCAAGAGCTTCCTGCCGTTCGGCCTGGTGGCGCTGGGGCTTTCGGTCGTGATCTTGACCGGTGGAATCGACCTCTCGGTCGGCGCTGTTGCTGGACTGTCCGCGGTCGTCATGGCGCAGCTTTGGAACGTCGCAGGCGTGCCGATCTGGCTGGCAGCCCTGGCCGGCCTCGCCATGGGTGGGCTGCTGGGCGCGCTAAACGGATGGGTGATCACCCAGCTGCAGGTCGAACCGCTGATTGCCACGCTGGCCAGCAGCTTCATTTATGCGAGCATCGCGACGGCGTTTGCCGGCGACACCCCTCCTTCGGGCTTTCCGGACAGCTTCGCCGCTCTCGGCGCTGGAGCGATCGGCGACATCTTGCCTTACCAGGTCGTGCTGTTCGCCGTGCTCGCGGTGGCGTTCGGCCTGGTGGTTGGGCGCAGCAAGTTCGGCCGTAAGGTAGTCATGATCGGCTACAACAGTGAGGCGGCGCGCTACTCCGGCATACGTGTCGGGCGCGTCCTGGTCGTTGCCTACGTGATCAGCGGGGTGATGGCGGCCCTCGCAGGCATCGTGCTCGCCGGCTACTACAACGCCGTACGGGCCGACATGGGGGATGTACTATTGTTGACCACCATCACCATGGTCGTGCTCGGCGGCATCAGCATCTTCGGCGGCGAGGGCAGCATGACGGGCGTGGTGATCGCCGTGCTAATACTCGGCTTCCTGCGGCAGGGCATGTTGATCGCGGGCTTCTCCGACATGCTGACCACCATGCTGACAGGTGCCATCCTGCTTGCCGCCATTGCCATCAAGAACACCGTTGCCGGACATGGGACCGGGCTGGCGCGGCTGCTCGGCCGGCTCGATCCGCGCAAAGCCATCCCTTCAACCACAAAGGAGACGTCCCCCAAATGAACGCACTCAAGGCTGCTATTCTGGCCGCGCCGTTGCTGCTGACGTTTCCCACGCCGTCCAGCGCCGCCAATCCGGGCACCAGCAAGACGATCAAGGTCGCGATGGTGCCCAAGCTGGTCGGGCTGTCGGTGTTCAAGGCGAACGAGCAGGGCGCCACGGCGGCGGCCAAGCAGCTGAACATCGATTTCCTCTACACCGGCCCGGTGACGGCCTCGGCACAGGGCCAGGTGGATGTGTTCAACAGCCTGATCGCCCGGCGCTTCGACGTGATCACCACGACGGCGAACAACCCGACACAGCTGGCGCCGGCACTGCGCCGCGCCCGGCAGCAGGGCATCAAGGTCGTCTCCTACGACAGCGACGTGACAGCGGATGCCCGCGACGTGTTCGTGCAGAACACCGACTACGCCGCGCATGGCAAGGCGCTGGTGGAGGCGGTGGCGAAGTTTGCCGGGCCTAACGCGCAGATCGCGATCCTGTCCTCCACCCCAGATGCCACCATTCAGAACGAGTGGATCAAGGCGCTGACCGCCTACATGGCCAGCACTTACCCGAACATGAAGATCGTCACTACTCAGTATGGGCAGTCCAGCCCGTCTCAATCACTGACCGCGGGGCAGAATATTCTGCAGGCCAACCCAGGCGTGACCGGTATCATCGCCCCCGACGGCGCGGCCGAGGTGGGCGCTGCTGCCGCAGTCGAGAAATTGGGCATGACCGGCAAGGTGTTCGTTACCGGGTGCAGCGATCCCGACTCGATCCGGCAGTACGTGAAGTCCGGCATCATCCGCGAGAGCCCGCTCTGGGACGAGGTGAAGGAGGGTGCGCTGGTGATGCAGGTGGCCCGCCTGGCAGCCAATAATGCCATGCCGGCGAACGGCACCATTACGGCCGGTGACCTCGGCACGTTCACAGTGAAGGACAGCGTCATCGTGTTCAGCGAGCCGCTGGTATTCAATGTGAACAATATCGACGACTACCACTTCTGACGCGGGCCTAGCCCGGATAGCGAGAGGATACCGATTTATGAAGCGCATTCTGTTCACTGGCGGCAGCGGCAAGGCCGGGCGCCATGCCGTGCAATACCTGGCCGAGCAGGGCTATCGCGTGCTCAACATCGACACCAAGCCGCTCGACAACTCTGCCGTGCGCACGCTGCTGACCGACATCACCGATGCCGGGCAGCTATTCAACGCGTTCGCGTCCTACACCGGGCTGCACGAATTCGACCCCGATCTGCGCCCGGAGAAGATCGACGCGGTGGTGCACTTCGCCGCCATTCCGCGCGTCATGCTGGTGCCGGACAATGAGGTTTACCGCATCAACGTGATGGGCACCTACAACGTGCTGGACGCGGCAACCAAGTTCGGCATTCCCAAGGTGATCCTCGCTTCCAGCGAGACGACCTATGGCGTGGTTTTCGCCAATACGCCCCGCGAACCGGAGTACTTCCCACTCGATGAGGACTACCCGGTCGATCCGATGGACAGCTATGCCCTGTCCAAGATCTGCAACGAACGCACTGCTCGCGGCTTCTCCTTGCGCAACGGCACTGACATCTACGCGCTGCGGATCGGCAACGTGATCGAGCCGGACGAATATGCCCTGTTCTCCGGCTGGTTCGCGACCCCTGGGTTCCGCAAGAAGATCGCTTGGAGCTACATCGACGCGCGGGACCTCGGTGAGATCGTCCGGCTGGCCATCGAGAAGGACGGCCTCGGCTTCCAGGTGTTCAACGCCGCCAACGACCACAGCTCTTCGGACCTGCCGACCAAGGAACTGCTGCGGCGCTATTACCCCAACGTGCCGGTGCGCGGCAGCCTCGGTGAGTTCGAGAGCCTTCTATCGAACAGGAAGGTGCGTGAGGTACTTGGCTTTAAGGAGAAGCACAACTGGCGCCAATACGTGAAGGCGAGTGGCTAGTGCGGCCGTCTCGTCCGGCTCAGCGCGGAGAGGTGGAATTAATTGGATGCCCGGCCTCGCCTGTCCCGCTCCTGGCACGAAGTTCATCGACCTGCACCTGGGTCAGGCCGCGCGGGTTCAAGCCGCGCAACATGAGATACAGCCGCGCGGTCTCCTCCAGCTCCTCGGCGGCTAACATCGCCGCCTCCAGCGTAGCGCCAGCGACGACTGGGCCGTGATTGGCCAGCAGCACGGCCGAGTAGCGTCCGGCCAGGCCGCGGATCGCACCTGCAACCGCTGGGTCACCTGGCCGATAGTAGGGCAGAAGCACCGTCGAGCCGACGCGCATGACATAGTAGGCAGTCAGCGGCGGCAAAGCGTCTGCCGGATCAATTTCCGGCAGCATGGAAATTGCCACCGAGTGCGTGGAGTGCAGGTGCACGATCGCGCCGACTTTCCTACGCGTGTCGTACATCGCCTGATGCAATGGGATTTCCTTGCTTGGGGCATCGCCCGACAGCAGCGAGCCATCTCGATCGAGCCGCGAAAGCCGGGCTGGATCGAGAAAGCCGAGCGAGGCGTTGGTGGGCGTCATCAGCCAGCCGCCATCCTCCAGGCGCACGCTGACGTTGCCCGAGGACCCGGAAGTCAGGCCGCGCTCGAACAGGGAGCGGGAAAACATGCAGATCAGCTCTCGCAGCTTCGTCTCAGACATCCCGGCGGTCTTTCCCTGAAGGTACAGCATCCTGGCATTGCAGTGCATCCATGACCATCGTGACCTTCAAGACGCCACATGCGGAGAGGAACCCAGCATGACGCAGCAGGACCGCAAGGCGGCGGTGATCGGACTTGGGTCGATGGGGCTCGGCATGGCGCAGTCCCTGCTTCGCGCCGGGTTCGCCGTGTCCGGCTTCGATGTCGCCGAAGCCGCGTGCAGCCGCCTGGCCGCGGCGGGCGGCTGC
>CAXTTH010000052.1:0-9531 GCA_964247035.1 uncultured Acetobacteraceae bacterium | reverse complement strand
GGGTAAAGGGGATGACTATCCCCTTTCGGGTGCAGGGCAGCGCCCTGCAAAGCAGACGATCAGAGTTTTCCAGCAGCCTGCTAGCTTGTTGTTTGGCGAGCAGTTTTATCAAGCAGCCTGTTCCAGTCTGCTTGATACCGCTCTATGGCGCCACAGGCAGCCAGATGGCGCTCGCGTCGTCGCCGGAGCGCATCACCGTCACCGTCGCCTTCTGGTAGTCGGCCGGCTTCGGCAGCAGCGGGTTGTCCGCGTAGCCCTGCGGGTTGCGGTCGTAGAGCGGGAACAGGGTGGACTGGACCTGCACCATGATGCGGTGGCCGGGCAGGAAGGTGTAGTCGGCGTTCGGCAGGGTGAACCGGTAATGCTGCGCCGTGCCCGGCGGGATCGGCGAGGGTGCGGTGAAGCTTTCGCGGTAGCGGCCGCGCAGGATGTCGGTGCCGATTGGCAGCTCGTAGCCGCCCAGCTCCGGCTGGCTCGGGTAGTCCGGCGGGTACACGTCGATCAGCTTGACCACCATGTCGCCGTCCGTGCCGGTGGTCGCGGCCACGATGTCGGCGATGGGAGCGCCTTGCAGCTTCACCGGGGCGGTGAGCGGGGGCGTCCGGTAGGTCAGCACGTCGGGGCGGCCATCGACGAAGCGCTGGTCGCGCACCAGCCAGGTGCGCCAGGCGTCGCGGTCGGAGAACCGCACCGGGCGGGGCTCGAACGGCACCGGCTTGGCCGGGTCGGAGACGTAGGAGTCGCCTTCGGCCGCGCCGGCCGGCTTGTCGAAGCCGAGGCCGAAGCTGGGTTGGAGGTAGAGCGGCTTCATCGGCTGCGGGCAGCCGGACGGGCACGCGGCGGGCCAGTCGGCGAAGCGTTCCCAGCGGTTCGCTGCCGGCTCGTAGAACGCCACCCGCGGCAGGTCGGCGGGCGGGCCGTCCTTCAGGTACTGGGTGAGGAACGGCAGCACCATGTCGTGGCGGAACTGCTGGGCGGTATCGCCGACCCACTTGAAGGGGCCGAGGTTCCAGCCGGGGCCGTTGACCTGGCTGTGCGACCAGGGGCCGATCACCAGCCAGTTGTTGGCCACGTGGCCGGCGGCTTTCAGGGCGAGCCAGCTCTGGTTCGCCCCCCACATGTCCTCCTGGTCCCACATCCCCTGCTCCCACAGGGTCGGCACGTCCGACGGGTGGGCGGCGAGCATCTTGTCCAGCGCCTGGCCCTGCCAGAAGCCGTCATAGGCCGGGTGGGCCAGCATCTTGCGCCACCAGCCGAGCTGGCCGAAGCCGTTGGCATCGGCGTAGGCGCCCGGGGAGCCGGCGGCGAGGAACGTCTCGTAGTCGTCGTAGCCGCCGCGCGGCACGCCGTCGCCCTCGCCCTTCTGCTCGGTCTGGCCGGCGATGTAGTCGAGGTTGGTCTGGCGGAACGCGCCGTAGTGATACCAGTCATCGCCCATCCAGCCGTCCACCATGGGGCTTTCCGGCACGGCGGCCTTGAGCGCCGGGTGCGGGTCGAGCAGGGCCATCGCCACCGTGAAGCCCTCGTAGGACGAGCCGATCATGCCCACCCTGCCATTGGACTGGGGCAGGTTGCGGACCAGCCAATCCGTCGTGTCCCAGGCGTCGGTGACGTTGTCGGTGCCCGTGGGGTTGAGTGGGCCGCGGACGGGGCGGGTCATCTCGTACTCGCCTTCGGAGCCGTACTTGCCGCGCACGTCCTGGTACACCCGGATGAAGCCGGCACGGACGAAATCCTCGTCGGCGCCGGGCAGCATGGACATCATGAGCGGGGACTTGGCGCGCTCGGCCCGCTTCTTGGCGTTGTACGGCGTGCGGGTCAGGATGATGGGCGCGTCGTGCGCGTCCTTCGGGATGACGATCACCGTGTAGAGCTTCACGCCGTCCCGCATCGGGATCATCTCGACCCGCTTGATGTAGTCGTTCTGCGCGTCCGGCCTGGTGAACTCGGCGGGGATGTCCCCCGGCGTGGCGGCCGGGTCCGCCTGGGCGGCGGCGGGCAGCAGGGCGAGGGCGGCGGAGAGCAGGGCGGCGGAACGGGATGACGGCATGGCCCGATCCGTGCTGCATCGCGGCGCACGCGTCAAGCAGTGCAGCGGCGCTGCCGCTTTCCTTGACAGGCAGGCTCCCCATCGGCTTCATCCGGCGGTATCTCACCGGATCGCCGCACCCATGGCCAAAGCAAGAACAGTGGCCGCCGCGAAGCCGGCCGGCTGGCTGGAGAACATCAAGACGATCGTGTATGCCGGGCTGATCGCGGTGGGCATCCGCACCGTCGCGTTCGAGCCGTTCAACATCCCGTCCGGGTCCATGATCCCGACCCTGCTGGTCGGCGACTACCTGTTCGTCTCCAAGTTCAGCTACGGCTACTCGCGCCACTCTATCCCGTTCTCGCCCAACCTGTTCTCAGGCCGCATCTTCGGCAGCCTGCCCAAGCGCGGCGACGTCGTGGTGTTCAAGAACATGAACGACCACTACGAGGATTACATCAAGCGCATTATCGGCCTGCCTGGCGACCACATCCAGGTCCACGGCGGCACGCTGTACGTCAACGGCCAGCCGGCGGTGCGGCACCCGACCGGCGTGGTGGTGGCGACCGACGAGAACGGCTCCTCCATCGGCGAGCAGCAGTACACCGAGACGCTGCCGGGCAACTACAGCCACCTGATCGCCAAGATGGGCGACGAGGGTGCGGCCAACAACACGCAGGAGTACATCGTCCCGGAGGGCGACCTGTTCGCCATGGGCGACAACCGGGACAACAGCCTGGACAGCCGCTTCTCCGCCAGCAACATCGACTCGCTGCGCGACCCGCGCGGCGTGGGCTTCCTGCCGGTCGAGAACCTGGTCGGGCGGGCGGAGTTCATCTTCTTCTCCATCAACGCCGCAGCGCCCTGGTGGCAGGTGTGGGAATGGCCGTTCGAAATCCGCTGGAACCGCATCCTGACCGGCATCCAGTGACGCAAGCGGCCTTCGGCCACCAGTGGCGCCGCCCCGAGCTGCTGCGCGAGGCGCTGACCCACCGCTCCGCCGTGCCGCGGACCTCCCGGCCCGAGACCCGCATCCGGTCCAACGAGCGTCTGGAGTTCGTCGGCGACCGGGTGCTCGGCCTGCTGATGGCCGAGTGGCTGGTGCAGCGCTTCCCCGCCGAGGCCGAAGGCTTGCTGGCCCGGCGCCATGCGGACCTGGTGGCCGAGCCGTTGCTCGCCGCCATCGGCGCCCAGCTCGGGTTGCCGGACACGCTGATCCTGGCGCCCAACGAGGCCCGCGCTGGCGTCAGCCGCGGCGCGGCCGTGGTGGCGGACGGGGTGGAGGCGGTGCTGGGCGCGATCTACCTCGATGGCGGGCTGGACGCAGCGCGGGCATTCGTGCGCGGCGCCTGGGAGGAGGCGGTGGAAGGCCAAGGCAGCCCGCCCAAGCACCCGAAATCCGACCTGAAGGAATGGATGGAAGCGCGCGGCGCAGCCTTGCCGCCCTTCGTGGAGCTGCCTCGCTCCGGCCCGGCCCACGCCTATGTCTTCAGCGTCACCGTCTCGGCCATGGGATGCACCGGCAAGGGCGAGGCGAGCACCAAGCAGATGGCGGAGCGCGACGCCGCCGCCGACCTGCTGCGGCAGTTGGCCGCATGGCGACGCACTGTGAAGACGCGTCGTGACGACGCAAGGTAAGGACGCGTCGTGACGACGCGGTGCGGCTTCGCCGCCATCGTGGGCGCGCCGAACGCCGGCAAGTCCACCCTGCTGAACCGCATGACCGGCGCCAAGCTGTCCATCGTCAGCCCCAAGGCGCAGACCACGCGGTTCCGGGTGCTCGGCATCCTGATGCGCGGCGAGACGCAGATGCTGCTGGTGGACACGCCGGGCATCTTCGCGCCGCGCCGCAAGCTGGACCGCGCCATGGTCAACGCCGCCTGGACGGGGGCCGAGGAAGCCGACGTCACCCTGCTGCTGGTCGATGCCAAGGCAGGCGCGCGCGCCGCCGTGCGGGACATCGCGACCCGGTTGGCGCAGCGCGGCGGGCGGGCCTGGCTGGTGCTGAACAAGGTCGATCTCGTGACGCCGGCGGCGTTGCTGCCGCTCATCGCCGACCTCAACGGCCTGGCCGCGTTCGAGGAGACCTTCATGGTCAGCGCCGTCAACGGCGAGGGACTGGACGTGCTGCTGGACCGCCTGGCCGCCACCCTGCCCGCCGGGCCGTACCTGTATCCGCCGGACGACCTGACCGACCTGCCGGACCGGCTGCTGGCGGCCGAGCTGGTGCGGGAGCAGATCTTCCTGCAAATCCAGGAGGAAGTGCCCTACGCCACCACGGTGGAAACCGAGAGCTATGCCGCCCGGCCGGACGGCTCGGTGCGGATCGACGCCACGATCTACGTCACCCGGCCGGGCCACAAGGCCATCCTGATCGGCGGCGGCGGGGCGCGCATCCGCGAGATCGGCGCCCGCGCCCGGCAGCAGCTGGCCGGCCTGCTGGAGCGCCCGGTGCACCTGTTCCTGAACGTGAAGGAGCGCGCCGGCTGGGACGAGGAAGGCGCGCGCCTGCGGGCCATCGGCCTGGAGGACCCCGGCTAGGCGCCATGGAGTGGCAGGCCTCCGCCATCGTGCTCGCGGCCCGCAGCTACGGGGAGGGAGACGCCCTGGCCACCGTGCTGACCGCCGAGCACGGTGCGCATCGCGGCCTCGCCCGGGGCGGCTCGTCTCGCCGCGGCGCCCCGGTGTGGCAGCCGGGCAACCTGCTGGACGTGCGCTGGCTCGCCCGGCTGGAAGACCAGCTGGGGGCGTTCACCGGGGAGCTGGTGCACCCGGCGGCTGCCCTGGCGATGGATGACCCGCTGGCGCTGGCCGTGCTGTCCAGCGCCTGCGCCGTGGCGGAGGGCGCGCTGCTGGAGCGCGAGCCGCATCAGCAGGTGTTCGCCGGACTGCTGCAGCTGATCGCCCGGCTGCCGGCCGGCCCGGCTGCGCTGACGGACCTCATCGACTGGGAGCTGGCGCTGCTGCGGGAGCTGGGCTACGGGCTCGACCTCAAAAGCTGTGCGCTGACGGGCGCCACGGAGGGCCTGGCCTGGGTCTCGCCGCGAACGGGGCGGGCCGTGAGCGAGGCTGCTGCGGAGCCCTGGAAGGACCGGCTGCTGCCCCTGCCCCCGTTGCTGCGCGGCGGCGAGGCTGACCCGGCGGGCTGGGCCTGCGGTCTGGCGCTGACCGGACACTTCCTGGCGCGCGACGCGTTCGGCATCCAGCACAAAGCTTTGCCGGCAGCGCGCGTCAGGCTGGCGGACCGGGTGTCGGCAGGGCTCAGCGCCGGCGGTGCGCTGGCTGCTTATGGGTGATGGCCTCTGCCGCGGCGGGCGTGCTGCGCGCGGCCGTGCCTTCCACCACGGCGCAGCCCCCGTCATTGTCCGTGCCGAGCTGGATGGTGGGCAGCAGCGCCGCCGGCGGGAACAGGATGCCCAAGCCCACCGCAGCCCCGGCCCGCGCGGCCAACGGACCGATCTCCGGCTTGATGGACGGGCTGGCCAGCTTGCCGGTGACGTCGATCGGCGTCGGGAAGGTGCCGACGCTGAAATGCTGCGATGCCGTCTTGAGCTTGTAGTCGATCATCTCGTCGGCGAGGTTGACGTTGCCGGAGCCCTTGATCTGCGCCTCGCTGGTGTCCACCACGAGGGTGTTGGTGCTCAGCATCCCGTGCTGCAGCGTGAACACGGCGGCGAAGCATTGCAGGGTGGCGCGGGACGGCACGCCGAGGGCGGACAACAGCGCGTTGCCGAACTCCAGGCCGGCGATGTCCACCAGCAGGGCGCTCAGGTTGCCGCCCGACATCCCCAGGCGCAGGCCGCCATCGCCGCGGCCGAGCAGGGAGGCCAGCGAGTTGCCGGTCGAGTCGAGCTTGGCGCTGCCGCTGAGCGAGCCGGCGCCGTTGACGGCGTGGGTGGCCGACAGTAGCCGGCCGACATCAAGCTGCTTGAATTGTATCTCGGTGGCGGTCTTCATCTCGTGCCCTTGCGGCGCAAGGTCCGAGGTCAGGCTGATCTCGCCCGCGCCCACTGCAAAGGAGAGCGGATGCAGCTTGATCTCGCCATCGTTGATGTCGAGGTCGGCCACGATGTTGTCCAGCGGGACTGACCGGCCCTCGATCTGCGCGCCGCGGTAACGCAGCCGCACGTCGGCCATGTTGAGTTTCGGCAGGTTGATCGGGGTGTCGGGCAGCACCTTGCTGCTGGCCTCGCGATGGGCCAGCTCGGTTTTCTGCTCGGCACTCTGGTTGCCCGCGCTCTTGCGGCCTGGCGTCTCGCCGATGAACCCGCCCAAGTCCGCCAACTGCACCCGGCGGGAGAACAGGTTGGCGTCGACGAACGGGCGCTGCCGGGTCGGGTCGACCAGGATGTCGCCGTTCAGGTCGCTCTCGCCGAGCCGGCCGGTGAACCCGGTGAAGCGGACCTTGCGGTCGGCGTAGTCGAGCTTGCCGGCAATGGAGTAGGCGGGCGTTTCCGGAATGGGCACGCCGGTCAGCGGCGTCAGCTTCGCCATGTCGGGGCCGGACAACTCAAGCTTCAGGTCAGCGCCCGCGAAGCTGAGCGGGTTCTCCACGGTTCCCTTCAGCACCACCTTGGTCGGGCCGTTCTCAACGTGCAGGTCGATCGGGTAGGGCTGGCTGGCGTCGCGCAGCGACAGCAGGGCGCCGCCGACCAGCCGCCCGGTGATCGGTTGCGCGGCATAGGTGCCCTTGGCGCCCACGACGATCTGGCCAGCTTGGCTGTCCGCGGTCGCAGCGCCGGGTTCTGCGGCCTTGGTCGCGACATCCAGGGCGAAGTCCGCCTTCAGGCGGGCCAGGACGGCGTGCACGTGGCCGTCATTGATGACCAACTGGCCGATCCGGGGGCCGGCTGCCGGGTCGGAGGGTTTGCTGGAAGAGGCGCTGCTGCCGGTCGGCCAGTTGGCCTGGCCGTCTGCCCTCTGCTGCACGTCCACGACGGGATGGTCGGCCACGATCTGCGGCAGGACGACCTGGCGCGAGCGGACATACGCCATCACGTCGGCCACGACCGTCAGCTTGTCGATGGTGGCGAACGGCTTGTCGGCGGGAAAGCCATCCGCATCGGCCACCACGACGTTGTCCAGCGACACGGTCGTGGTCCGGCCGAGGTGGACGTGGAGATGCTGCGCGCTGACCTTGCGGCCCAGGGCGGAACTTGCCTGGGCTTCGACAAACGGCAGGAACCAGTCCCAATCCCACAAGGCGACCAAGGCGATCACGGCCACGACGAACGTGCCCAAAACCCACAAGCCGATGTGCCGGCGCTTTTTCGGATGCGGGCTGGTGTCAGAATCCATGGCGGCAAAACAATAGGACTAAACGCCAGTTGCCGCTAGTCCGCCCACCGCGCATGGTGGCTCCTGACCAGGGGGCTGTCCGTCATGATCCATGAGATGCGCGTCTACCATTGCATCCCGGGCCGGCTTCCCGCGCTGCTCGCCCGCTTCGAGACCGTCACGCTGCCGCTGTGGCAGCGCCACGGGATATGCCAGGCCGGGTTCTGGACGACGTTGGTGGGCCAGTCGAACCAGACCCTGACATACCTGCTCGCGTGGGAGAGCCTGGCCGAACGGGAGGTGAAGTGGACGGCGTTCCAGTCCGACCCGGAATGGCTGGCCAAGCGGGCAGAGACGGAGAAGGACGGCGCCATCGTCGGCCACATCACCAACGAGATGCTGTTGCCGACCAGCTTCTCCAGCGTGCGCTGACCCGGCCATGTTCACCAGCTTCGTGCTGTCGCTGCGCCAGGCGGGCGTTCGGGTGTCCATCACCGAATACTTGGCGCTGCTCGGGGCGGTGCAGGCCGGCGTCGCGGATTACAGCGTGGAGGATTTCTACTTCCTGAGCCGCGCCGCCATGGTGAAGGACGAGCGGCACCTGGACCGCTTCGACCGGGTGTTCGCAAGCTGCTTCAAAGGTTTGGAGAGCATCGCCGGTCCCGGCCCGATGGATGGAATTGCGGGCGAGATTCCGGCCGAATGGCTGCGGCGCATGGCCGAGAAGCTGCTGACCAAGGAGGAGCAAGCGCAAATCGAGGCCGCGGGCGGCTTCGACAAGCTGATGGACACGCTGCGCCAGCGCTTGGACGAGCAGAAGGGCCGGCATCAGGGAGGGTCCAAGTGGATCGGCACTGCCGGCACTTCGCCGTTCGGCGCCTATGGCTACAACCCGGAGGGCGTGCGCATCGGCCAGGATGGCGGCGTGCATCGCCGGGCGGTCAAGGTGTGGGACAAGCGCGAGTTCCGTGACTTGGACGACACGATGGAACTGGGTACGCGCAACATGAAGCTGGCCCTGCGCCGGCTGCGCCGCTTCGCACGATCCGGCGCTGCGACGGAGCTGGACTTGGCTGGAACCATCCGAGCCACGGCGGCAAACGCGGGGTCATTGGATTTGCAGATGCGGGCGGAACGCCGCAATGCGATGAAGGTGCTGCTGTTCCTGGATGTGGGCGGTTCCATGGACGAGCACGTGCGGGAAAGCGCCGAGTTGTTCTCCGCGGCCCGCAGCGAATTCAGGCACCTGAAGTTCTTCTATTTCCACAACTGCCCTTATGAGCGGGTGTGGACGGGAAATCGTCGCCGCCATGACAGCACAGTTTTGACGGCTGACCTGCTCAAGACATACGGCCCTGAGTTTCGCGTCATCTTCGTGGGGGACGCTGCGATGAGCCCTTACGAAATCGCGGCGCCTGGAGGGAGCGTGGAGCATTGGAACGATGAGGCTGGCAGCGTTTGGCTCACGCGCATGACAGGTCATTGGCGTCATGCGGCTTGGCTGAACCCGGCGCCCCAGGCGGACTGGCGTTATACCCAGTCAATTGGAATGATCCAGGCCTTGCTGGAACGCCGCATGTTCGCGTTGTCCATCGACGGCTTGGACGAGATGGCTAAAGTGTTGGCCCGTTAGCTGAATTGCGATGAAACGGAACGGCTTGGCCGCCGTGAGAACATCTGGGCGGGGGTCAGCGGGCCTTTCGCTTGGCATATTTGGCGTCCCTGGCAGCTTTTTGCTCGGCTGCCAACGCCAGGGCACGTGCCTTGTAGTCCCGCTCGGCGGCAGCGATCTCTTGCGCCTTGCGAGCCTGCTGCTCTGCCAGTTCGGCGGCCTCTGCTTGCTGCTTGAGCAGGAGAGCGGCTTGCTCCGCCGCTTGGCGGGCCAGTTCGGCCTCTTGGATGGCCTTGCGTTCCATGAGGCGAGCTTGCCTGGCGTCAGCGATGGCCTTTTGGGCGGCTTGGCGTTCGAGAACCGCGGGATCGTCAGCGGCAGGCCTGGCTTTGAACCGTTCCAGCATGGCTTTCTTGGCATTGGCCGAAGCGGTTGAACGATCAGCCGGGGTGTCTTTCATCTGGGCGCTCATGCAGGTTTTCTGATGTCGGAAAGCTGACGGATACAAAACATCCCCAGACCTTGTCGAGGTCTGGGGATGTTCTGATCGACTTCATTTTTGCGGGGACAGGATTTGAACCTGTGACCTTCAGGTTATGAGCCTGACGAGCTA
>CAXTTH010000051.1:0-9537 GCA_964247035.1 uncultured Acetobacteraceae bacterium | reverse complement strand
CCGAAAGCCCGACCCGGCGCGCACCCGGCGCCAGCCGCGCCAGCCGGGCGAGGCACAACGCCAACTGGTCCCCCCGCTTGGTGCCGGCCAGCGCATGCACCTCGTCGATCACCACGCAGCGCAAGCCGCCGAACATCTCCGGCGCCGCGGCCTGGCTCACCAGCAGCGCCAGGCTCTCCGGCGTGGTGAGCAGGATGTTGGGCGGGTGCTCCTTCTGCCGGGCGCGGCGGGATTGCGGGGTATCCCCGCTGCGGGTCTCGACCGTGACCGGCAGGCCCATCTCGGCCACCGGCGCGGTCAGGTTGCGCGCCACGTCGGTGCCGAGCGCCTTGAGCGGCGAGACATACAGAGTGTGGAGACCGGAGCGCGGCGCGGCTGACAGCTCGACCAGCGAGGGCAGGAACCCGGCCAGCGTCTTGCCGCCGCCGGTCGGCGCGATCAGCAGGGCAGTCTCGCCCGACGCCGCAGCATCCAGCATGTCCATCTGGTGGGCGCGAGGCATCCAGCCCCGCCCGGCGAACCAGGCGGCGAATTGCCCTGGAAGCGCTCCCGCCGCCCTGGCCGAGCTAGACCCGCTCGGCAACCTTGTCGGCCACCTCTGCGGTGACGCCCGCTGGCCGCGGCGTGAACCGCAGGGTCCCGTCGTCCACCTTGCCGAGCCGCAGGGCCACCACGTCCCGCGGATAGTGCTGCGGCGTCCGCCACGGGCCCTTGTCGCCCTGGCGCGGCAGCAGGTCGGCAGCGCGCTGCACGTAGCCAGAGGTCAGGTTGAGGAACGGCAGCTCGGCCACTGCCGGGTCCTTGGCCGGCAGGCACTGGGCGGCGCCGCGCCGGTCCATGTGCTTCAGCACCCGGCACACGTACTCGCAGGTCAGGTCCGCCTTGAGCGTCCAGGACGCGTTGGTGTAGCCGAACACGGCGGCCAAGTTGGGCACGCCGCTGAACATGCAGCCCTTGTAGCTCATCGCCTTGGAAAGGTCGGCCGCCACGCCGTCCACCGCCACCTTGATGCCGCCCAGCAGCATCATCTTCAACCCGGTCGCGGTCACCACCACGTCCGCCGGCAGCTCGGCCCCGGAGCGCAGGCGCAGGCCGCCCGGGGTGAACGTGTCGATCTGGTCGGTGACGATCTCCGCCTTGCCGTCGCGGATGGCGTGGAAGAAGTCGGCGTCCGGCGCCAGGCACAGGCGCTGCGTCCATGGATCGTAGCTCGGCGTGAAGTGCGTCGCCACGTCGTAGTCCTTGCCGAGCACGCTGCTCACGCCGCCGATCAGCATCTGCTTGAACTTGGCCGGCTGGCGCTTGGCCAGGCGGACGAAGAACAGGCTCATGCCCACGTTGCGCCAGCGGCTCAGCCGGTAGGCCAGCTTGGCCGGCAGGTAGCGGCGCATCGCGTTGGCCACCTTGTCCACGCTCGGGCGGGAGGCGATGTAGGTGGGCGAGCGCTGTAGCATGGTGACGTACGCCGCCGTTTCCGCCAGCTTCGGCACCAGGGTGACGGCGGTGGCGCCGCTGCCGACCACCACCACGCGCTTGCCCGCGGTGTCCAGGTCCTCCGGCCAGGACTGCGGGTGCACGATGCGGCCTGCGAACTCCGCTGACCCGGCGAACTCCGGCGCATGGCCGCCGGCGTAGTCGTAGTAGCCGGCGCAGGCCATCAGGAAGCCGCAGGTGTACTGGACGGGCTCGTTGCCAGGGCCGCGCTCCGCCTCCACCGTCCAGGCTGCGTCCGCCGTGGACCAGGACAGGCGCTTGACCCGGTGGCCGAAGCGTATCTTGCGGTCCACGCCGTATGCCGCCGCGGTCTCGCGCACGTAGTTCAGGATGGAGGGGCCGTCCGCGATCGCCTTGGCCTCCTCCCAGGGGCGGAACGAGTAGCCGAGCGTATGCATGTCCGAATCGGAGCGGATGCCGGGATAGCGGAACAGGTCCCACGTGCCGCCGAGGGTGTCGCGGGCTTCCAGCAGGGCAAAGCTCTTGCCGGGCAGCTTTATGGTCAGGTGGCAGGCCGCGCCGATGCCCGACAGGCCTGCGCCGATGATCAGGACGTCAAAATGCTCCGCCATGGTTGATCCCCTTTCGGCACATCTAGGCCCGTCCCGCCGGACCGGCAACCAGGATCGGACTCCCGGGCCGGATATGCTAGGGGCCGCGCATGACCCTGTTCTGCGGCCCGTGCGCCTTTCCCACCACCCCGGCCGGCCGGGTGCTGGCGCAGCTGGAGCTGAGCTAGCCTGCCGGCCCTGCCCTGCGTGAGGCGCGCTGGACGACCCGTCTGGTCAGCCCCGCCATCGTGCAATCACGACAACCCTGACTGGCTTCGATGAACACTGTGGAATCCGCACCCGTGAGCAGGCTCAGGCAATTGGCGCTCGTCCTGGTCGTCGCCTTTCCTTGGCTGCTGCTGCACGTGCGCGTGGCGGCCGAGATCAGCATCGACGTGATCAGCGTCAGCTTCATGCTGCATTGCTTCGTGGACAGGCGGTGGGGCTGGCTTCGCCGGACTTGGGTGAGGATCGCCGCGGCCTGGTGGGCTTGGCTCATCGGCTGCACGGCCCTCAACCTCGCCCTGCCGGGCCAGGACGCGATGGCGCTGGCGCAGGCGGTCGGCATCGTCCGCTTCCTGCTGTTCGCGGCAGCCCTCGAAGCCTGGGTGCTGCGCGACCGCCTGGAGCTTCGCTGGCTCTACCGGAGCCTTTGCCTGGCGACCGGCTACGTCGCGCTGCAAACCTTGCTGCAATTCACCACCGGCCATAACCTGTACGGCGCGCCGCGCTGGGGCGACGGGTCGCTCACCGGTCCGTTCCGCGGCCCGCGCGCCGGCCCGACCTTCGTGCGCATGCTGTTTCCTGCGATGCTGCCGCTGATCGGCAGCCCATCGTCGCTGCGCCGCCCGCGCGCCGTGCTCGGCGGCCTGGCGCTGCTGCTGGGCAGCATCGGCGTCGTCGTGCTGATCGGCCAGCGCATGCCGGTCCTGCTGGCGGTTCTCGGCCTGGTGGTCACGGGGCTGTTCCTGCGGCGCATCCGCTTGCAGATCGCCGTGGCCATCGTCGCGGGCGGCGTGCTGGTCGCGGCCTCCGCCGTGGTCTCCCCGCCGACCTTCTATCGGCTGGTCACGAAGTTCTCGGGCCAGATGGAGGATTTCGCCGACAGTCCGTACGGCTTGATCGCCGGACGGGCCGTGGCGATCGCCGAGCAGCACCCCTGGACCGGGCGGGGCTATGACGGCTTCTACACCGGCTGTCCCGAACCGCGCTACTTCCAGGGCTGGTTCCAGAACTGGCCAGGGTCGATCGGGCCTCCTGACGGCGGCGGAGCGAGCATTTGCGTCAACCACCCGCACAACTACTATTTGCAGGCCGTCACCGATGCCGGGCTGCCAGGGCTTGCGCTGTTCTGCGCGATGCTGGGGTTATGGTTCCATCACCTCGGCAAGAACCTGCTGCGGCGTCCTGACCCGCTGCGCATCGGCCTGTTCGTGGCGTTCCTGATCCAGGCCTGGCCGATCGCATCCACCAGCCCTCTGCAATCCCTGCCGATCGGCGGCTGGTTCTTCCTGCTGCTCGGCTTCGGGCTTGCCGAGGCGGCCCATGCCGAGGCGGACTGCTGGCCAGGCGAGCCGATGGCGGTGCGCCCCCAAGGTGTTTCACGGGTTCAGTAGCCACCGCCTGCCTTCCGGTCACCAAAGCGCGGGCGCCTGGGTGGCGCTCGCGAAGCTTGGGCTGGCTTAATCGCCTGTTAGCACCGTTGCGTGCAGACTTCCCGGGCAGGATGGCGAGGTTGGAATGGACAGCTGCGAGGCGCCTTGGGAGCTGAGGCGGTGCTTGCGCGCGCCGATCCCGCAGATGGACGCAGCCGCCGACCTGCTAAGCCAGGCTTGCGACGCCATCCTGGCGCATGACCATGAGCTGGCCCGCGCCCTGCTGCGGCAGGCCGACATGCCGGAAGTCCATCGTCACGCATCCGCGCTGATGGGCAAGCTCGATCCGGCCATCCATCGCCTGCGGGGCTGCGCTGCATCGGCCGAGCCAGCCGGGCAAGGCCCGCGGATGCCGACACTGGCCGCGCAGCGCCGGGTGTTCGAGCGCGACGGCTTTCGCTGCCGCTTCTGCGGCTGCCGCGTCGTGCTTCCCGCGGCGCGCAAGCTGCTGCGCGAGGCCCTGCCCGGCGCGATCAACTGGGGCCGCACCAGTGCTGAGCAGCACGCCGCGTTCTACGCGCTCTCCGCGACTGCTGACCATGTCCTGCCTTACGCGAAGGGCGGCACAAGTGACCCGGGGAACGTCGTCACGGCTTGCTGGGGCTGCAACTTCGGCCGCGGCGGCTATCTGCTGGCCGAAATGGGGCTGGCTGACCCGAGAGAGCGAGAGCCAGTCCGTGACGAGTGGGATGGCTTGTCCCGGATTTTCTTACGAGGACCCGCAGCCCCGGCGGCCAGGACAACGTCAACCGCTCCAGCTCGCACGGTCCCGCGCGTGCCCAAGCCTGCGAGCTCCGCTCAGTGGCTTGCGGAGTTCGACCGCAGGCATCCAGGCTGCTTGACCCGGCTGCAAGGCCTGCTTTCGCGGCTGGAGCGTTTCCAGGTGTCCTCGGCCGCGAAGGACTACCTCATGTTCCGAATGGGATCGCCAAACGGCGCCTTGCAGGTCTTCGGGGTCTCGCTGGACGGAACAGTCTTGGTCCCGTGGCTGATCGGGGGCGAGAAGGCCAGGTTCCGCCGGTTCGCCGAGGCGCTCGCGGCGGCGTTGCCGGACGCGATCGTCACAGAGTCGGCCACGCAGTGGATCGTGAAGAACCGCGACAGATCGCCCCTCCGCATGACGGACCTGCTGGACATCGCCGACACGGTCGAGATCGCCTTCGCGCAATTCCATGCAGCCCTGCACGCGCCTGGGTAGCGGCGGCTTGGCTGCCATGAGCAGACGCAGCTAGGCTGCGGGCCGAGCAACCGGAGCCTCCGCCATGATCCACGTCATTGCCTTCATCACCACGAAGCCTGGCCAGCGCGCCGCCATCCTGGATGCGTTCCACGCCAACATCGCTGCGGTCCACGCCGAGCCAGGCTGCATCGAATACGGCCCGGTGATCGACGCGGACGGCGCGGGCGGGATGCAAGCCAAGCTGGGCGAGGACACCTTCGCCGTGATCGAGAAATGGGAGACCATGGACGCGCTCAAGGCCCATGCCCGTTCCCCGCACATGGCCGAGTATGGCGCCAAGGTGAAAGACATGATTGCCGACCGCGCCGTCCACGTGCTGACCGACGCTTGAGCAGCCTGGCGAGCCCGCAGGTCATGGCCCGATCGCAGGCGCCCGCCAGCTCGATCCGGCAGCTTGGCGGGCCCAAACGTCGCGTTTTTTTACAGGACGATTCCGTATTCGCAACAAATAACGTTATTTCAACGTCATGGAACCTGGCACGATCGTTGCTAATTCGCTCCTAATGATGGCTCATCCCAGCCATCCAAAGGGAGAGGTTTAGAATGAATCGTCTCATCCTGCTTGCAATGACGGCAGCCATGGCTGCCAGCTCGGGCGCCAAGGCCGGCAACATCGTGCTGACAGGGCACGATGACGACTACCACCAGAGCTCGGACGCGCTTGCGCAGATCAGCGGCACCCTGCGCTTCGTCCAGAATGGGTCCGCCCTGCCGGTGCTGACCTTCGACGCCGGCAGCGAGCTGACGAGCGCGCTCACCAGGCTGGGCATCAGCTATGTCAACGTCGATCCCTCCGCGGCGGCGAACGTAACCGATGCGTTGTTCAACAGCGGCGCTTACAGCGCGTTTGCCGTCGCCTCGGAGCAAAGCTGCGGCGGCTGCGACAACTCGGACGCCGCCCTGGCCAACATCGCCGCGCACGCGACAGCCATCGCCAGCTTCTTCAACGCGGGCGGCGGCATCTTCGGGCTGGCCGGCGCCGGCGATCCGAACGCTTATGCCTACGTTCCCGAAAGCGCCAGCAACCCGGGCGGCACGCCGTCCAGCGTCAACCATTTCCAAACCGCCGCCGGCGCCCTGCTCGGCATCCCGGCGGTGAACGGCGATGCCACCCACAACTTCTTCGGCGAGCCCGGCACGGCTGGCCTCGCCTCGGCGTTCGTCGTGACGGAGACCCAGGACCTGAACGGCACGCCGCTCACCGTGGCGCTGGGCAACGGGACGATCTCCGGCGGCACGATCACGGGCGGAGGCGGCAGCGGCGGAACAGCCGTTCCCGAGCCCATGAGCGCGGCTCTGCTCGCCACCAGCGCCTTGGGGTTGGCGATGATACGCCGGCAAGGCTGATCACGATGCCGGGTCGGGGCGGGCCTGGCGTTCGCCTTGACGTCCCGTGGCGATCCACAGGCCCTTAACCTCATGTTGAGGCCGGTGGGCGCAGCATGCGGCCAGCGTTGCGCGGGTGTTTGGCGTGGGCTACTCGTCCCTGGTGTCTCAACGATTCCTCGTCACCGGCGGCGCCGGGTATGTCGGCAGCCACATGGTGGACCTGCTGGTCCGCCGCGGCGCCGATGTCATCGTCATGGACGACCTGCGCCAGGGCCACCGCGCCGCGCTGCCGCCGGAGGTGGAGCTGGTGGTGGCCGACGTGTCGGACATGGCGGCCGTCGAGGCGGCGCTCGCCGGGCGGGAATGGCATGCCATCATCCACTTCGCCGCCCTCTCACTGGTGGGCGAGAGCATGGCGCAGCCGCTGCGCTACCTGGGCGAGAACGCCGGCGGCGGCTTCACGCTGATCGACGCCGCCATCCGCCACGGCGTGCCGCGTTTCGTGCTGTCCTCCACCGCCAACCTGTTCGGCGAGCCGGACGCGGTGCCGATCGCCGAGGACGCGCCGCTGCGCCCCAGCTCGCCCTACGGCGAAAGCAAGCTGATGATCGAGCGGGCGCTGCACTGGGCGGGGCAATGCCATGGCCTGCGCTCCGCCTGCCTGCGCTACTTCAACGCCGCCGGGGCCGACCCGGCGGGGCGCATCGGCGAGGACCACGCCCCCGAGACACACCTGATTCCCCTGGTGATCGACGCTGCCCTGGGCCGCCGCGGCGCGCTGACCATGTTCGGCGTCGACTATCCGACACCGGACGGCACCTGCATCCGCGACTACGTCCACGTCACCGATTTGTGCGAGGCGCACCTTTGCGCGCTGGCCCGGCTGGATGAGGGCAGCGTCACCTACAACATCGGCAACGGCCAGGGCCACTCGGTCCGCGAGGTGATCGCGGCGGTGGAGGCGGTGACCGGCCGCCCCGTGCCCGTCCAGTACGGTGACCGCCGCCCCGGCGACCCGGCGGTGCTGGTCGCCGCCTCCGGCCGCATCAAGGCCGAAGCCGGATGGACGCCGCGCCACGCGGATTTGCGCGATATCGTGCAGACCGCGTTCGCGTGGCGGCAGGCGCACCCCGGCGGCTACCGGGACCGCTGAACGGAGTCCGGCGGCCCGCCGGTCTCGGCGTCACGCCCCTTTCGGCCAGCACTGAACCCGAAGCGCCTTGTTCCGTTCTGAAGGCACAGTGCACTGAGCATGGGCGGCACCACCGACGCGAAGTGCTGAGGAGCACCTGATGAAGCTGTAGAGCAGGACGGTCCTGATCACCGGAGGGACAAGCGGCATCGGCCTTGAGCTGGCAAGCCAGCTTCTCAAGCGCGGCAACACCGTGATCGTCACTGGCCGGGACCAGGACAGGTTGGACGCCGTGAAGGCATCCCATTCCGGGTGTCTATGCCTTCCAGAGCGACGCCAGCAATCGGAAGGCCATAGCCGCGTTGCACGACGACCTGCTGCAGCAATTTCCGGCGCTGGACACCCTCGTCAACAACGCCGGCATGATGCGCAACCTGAATTTCGGCCAGGATCAGGACCTGGGCGACGTCACGCAGGAGATCAGCACCAACCTGAGCGGCGTGGTGCTGATGGCCCAGAAGTTCCTGCCGCACCTGATGACCCGGCAAGGCGCGCTGATCGTCAACGTCTCGTCCGGACTGGCCTTCGTCCCGTATCCTGCAGCCCCGGTCTATTGCGCCACGAAGGCTGCGATCCACTCGTTCACCCTGTCCCTGCGTGTGCAGCTCAGCGGCACGAACGTCACCGTCGTCGAGCTGGCGCCACCCGCCACCGGAACCGCGCTGTTCGCCGCCGAGTTCCAAAAGGAGATGGTGGGGCAGAAGACGATGAGCGCAGCGATGCTTGTCGCACAGGCGATCGCCGGGATAGAGGCGGGCAAGCTGGAGAGCCGGCCCGGCTTGAGCAACGTGATGAAGGCCATGAGCCGGATAGCGCCGCAATTCATGCTTGGCCAGATCGTGAGGATGACGAGGGTTAAGCCCGCGGCCGCCTAGCCAGAGGCCTGCGCTTGGCGTCTATCGGGACCGCCAACAAGCCAGGAGAACGACATGCCCAAGCATGACGAGGTGCGGATGGGCTGCGAGTGGGCACTTTCGGGTCACCGCCGGCGGACGGTCCGCCAGAGCCTTGCCGCCCTCGCGGACTCGCCACTTGCCGGCCTGCCGCCCGATTTTTACGGCGAGGGCGAGGCGATTGCCGGGCTTGAGAACGAGGTCGCCGCCCTGCTCGGCAAGCCGGCGGCCATGTTCACGGTCAAGGGCGTCACCGCCCAGCAGGCCGCGCTCCGGTCCTGGTCGGACCGATCGGGATGCAGGAACGTCGCATTGCACCCGAAGAGCCACATCGAACTCGACGAACGCTCCGCATACGAACGCCTGCATGGCTTGGCGGGAGTGCGTCTCGGCACGGACCACAAGCCGTTCGGGCTGAGTGACCTGCGAAAGACGGCCGAGCCGCTGGGCGCCGCCGTCATCGAGCTGCCGCTGCGCCGGGCAGGTTATCGCCTCCCAGAATGGGACGAGCTTGTGGCAATGTCCGAGTGGTGCCGCAGCCGCCGGGTGCCGCTGCACTTCGACGGTGCGAGGCTCTGGGAGGCGCGGCCGTATTACGCCCGCCCGCTGGCCGAGATCGCCGCGCTGGCCGACTCGATCTATGTGTCCTTTTACAAGGGCCTGGGCGGCTTGGGCGGGGCGCTGCTTGCCGGGCCGGAAAGCTTCATCGCCGAGGCGCGGGTCTGGCACGCCCGCCACTGTGGCGCGCTGGCGACGGCGTTCCCGTTCGTGCTCAGCGCCAGCGACGGCCTGCGCCGCCACTTGCCGCGGATGCCAGGTTACTTCCGGCGCGCACAGGGGCTGTCAACGGCGCTTGCTGGCGTGCCCAATGTGACGGCGACCCCAGCGCCGCCGCAATGCAACGCTTTTCAGCTCTATCTTCCGGCGAACGCCAAGGCGCTCAAGGCGGCCCATATAGAACTCGCGCGCTCAAGCCGCGTCTGGCTGTTTGGTGGCTTTGCCGAAACGATGTTTCCTGATCTGGCAATGGCCGAGGTCTCGATCGGCGACGCAGCGGAAGACCTGAGTGATGACGAGGCGGCCGAGCTGACTGCGCGCCTTGTCGCAGCTGCTAGGAAAGCCTACTGTTTTGTCAGCATTGGTCTGATACGTTGTTGATTTTGGCACTTGCTTGGGTGCTGGG
>CAXTTH010000050.1:0-9551 GCA_964247035.1 uncultured Acetobacteraceae bacterium | reverse complement strand
GGGGGGACGTGGTGGCGCATCTGCCGACGTGGGGGGATGTGCGGTAGGCGGCGCGGCTTCCGGCAGACCGGCGCTTAGGCATGTCCTATGAGGCGGTCCAGCGAAGTGCTTCCGAACGTCATGGGTTTGTGGTAGAACATACAAGGAACAGTTCTGAAAGCCTAGGATGGCGCAAGACAATTGGATGAACCAGGGTCGCCAGTCGCACGGCTGGTTTGGCCACGGCACCAGCCCGGACAAGGCCGCATCGCCGCAGGCGCCTGCCCGCCCGCTCGCTGAGCGCATTCATGACTTGGGCCATACGCTGGTCGCCGGCTTGCCGAAGGGCAAGCGCCACCACGACGCGGGGCGGCTGAGTGCCGAGGACCATGCGCGGCTTGACCGTTTGATGGCGGCCGTCGTGCAAGCCTTGCCGCTGGGGCTGCCGGCCATTGCCCGGCGCGTGTTCGGCGTGCACCCGGACACGCCGGGCCTCAAGAGCTTCGTCGATGCCGGGCGGGTCCTCTTGAAGGCCGGGACCAGCGCCGACCTGCGCACGGCGACCGACCTGATGGCGGACAGCGCCAAGTCGATCGGGCTGGACCATTTCAAGCCGTTCCTGCGCCGGGCGGACGAGCATTTGACGCAGCAAGGCGGGTTGCTGACGCTGGTGAAGGACATGCCAGCGCCGGCGCCACTTGCCGCGAAGGCTCCTGCCAGGCCTGAGCCGCCATCGCCGAACCGCCCGCTCATGCCGCTGGGCGCCGCGCGGGGGTTGGGCGCCATCGGGCTTGCGGCGAAGGCGCTGGAGGTGATGCGGCAGCACGCGGAGGCGGACCAGGTCCAAGCTGCTATCGAACGATTCAAGCTGGATGCGGCCAAGCCGCAGGATTTGGCCGCGGCGCGCGGCTATGTCTGGGCGCAGTATCACGGCCCCATGCTGTTCGGCACGCCGTTCGCCGGGCCGGAGATGGAGGCCATGGCGGAGCGGGTGCTGCGGGCCGACCCGGCGCTGCTGGACCGCGCGCTGGCAGGGGACGACGCTCCCTTGAAGGCCGCGGTGCAGGCTGCGCCGGTTCCTGGCAGCGGCATCGAGACCCGCAGCGACGAGGAGCGGTCGCTGGTCGCGCAGATGGTGCGGGAGGGCAGGAGCAGCGCCGACATTCAGGCGGCGCTTGATGCGCGGCGGGGCCGGTCGAGGACGCAGGTTCCGCAAGCGGCCGGGACGATGCCGCCCAAGGTACAGCAAATCCCACCGGAGCAGTTGCGTTTCAGCCAGAGGACGGCGGGAGGGAGAGGACGCGCGGTTGAACAGCGGGATTACGTGCAAAAGAACGGAACCATCATCGCGCCCGTGGACGCCGTTCGCACGCCCGATGGGATCGTGACCATCGACAACACGCGGGTTGCCGTGGCACGAGAACACGGCCTGAAAACCATTCCGGTGAGAGTTTGGGAACCGTCCGATCCACTGCCGGCTGACATGGCAAAGCGTTTCGAAGGTGCGGCTACGTGGGGCGAGGCATTGCAAATTCGCTTGGAAAACCAAAGGCCGGTACTTCCCCCAACAGGAACAATCAAGCCTCCACGCCTGCCGAAGTAAGGAATCCGCATGAATCCACTGTCCTGGATAGAGCCGGCTTTTGCTGCTGAGCAGCTTCAAATAGCACCTGAGTTTAAGTCGATGATAGATAAGGGAGAGCGAAAACAGCGACCATTCTACTTTCTTGATGCGAAAGATGCTTTAGAACAGACCAAGGATATGCATCGCCAGTTTCCATCGCACCGTGTCATCGCCTTCGCACGACGGGGTGACTATGATGGTGTGGTTTGCCTCGTTCTAGCCGACGAGGTTTACCCGCGGGGCCATGTCCTGGTTCTCCATGACGATGCATGGGCCGGCACCGAGATTGATGACGATTTCCCGTCGTTAGCGGCATGGGCTAAGTCGGCAGAGGAGGAGATCGCAGAACGGATCAGGATGGGGTGGGATGCAACCGAGTAGATCGCTTGATTGCGGTGCTGTGCGCAACCAGAAGGCGATGCCGTGAATTCACTTGCATGGATTGAGCCGGCTTTTGCAGCCGAAGGATGTAGTATTCCTTCTGATTTTCATGCTATTCTCAATCGAGAAAAGCAAGATCAAGGATCATTCTATTTCTCAAATGCCCAAGAAGCCATTGAGTATACCGAAAGGATGTGCCTTTTATATCCAAAATTCCATGTTCTTGCTTTTGGGCGTCGCCTCGACTATGACGGCGTGATTTCCTTGGTTTTGTCTGACGGTGCTCGTCCAAAAGGCTCTGTTCTCGTGCTTCATTGGATGGGGGACCTGGCACCGAGATCGACGACGAGTTTCCGTCCCTAGAGGCTTGGGCCATGTCGGCGGAGGAGGAGATCGCGGAGCGGATCAGAATGGGCTGGGACGAGCCTAGCTGACGGCCCGCCCGCAGTCCCGATGCAGGGGCGCCCTACGTCGCGGCGGCCGTCCTGCGCCTGCCCGCCAGCGCGCCGGCCAGCCGGCCCATGGTGAAGCAGTCGATATACTGCCCGTCCCGGAAGATATCGGCGACCAACCGCCCTTCCACCACGAAGCCGAACCGGCGGTAGAGCGCGAGCGCCGGGGTGTTGTCGCAGTTAACCTGCAACTCCAGCCGCAGCAGCCCGAGCCATTGGTCCGCCGCGTCCACCAGGGCGGCCATCAGCGCCGTGCCGATGCCGCGGCTCACGTGGGCGTCGTGCACCGATAGGCCGATCGTCGCGCAATGGCTGCGCCGGTTCTGCCGCCGGTTCAAGCTGGCGTTGCCGACCACGGCGCCGGCCTGCTCGGCCACGATGTACAGGTCGCCCTTCGGCAGGTTCTCAAGCCATGTGCGGCTGATTTCCACCATGGGAAACGGCAGGGCCAACGTGCCATGGCGGACGCCGGGCAGGCTGCGCATCGCTGCGATAGCCTCGGCGTCCTCGAAACGGACGGCGCGGATCAGGGCGGCTTCGGCTGGCGGTGTCATCCTCTTCTCCTCTGGCCGGCCGGGAGAAGGGTGGCGTGGGAAGCCCCGTTCTACCGGCGGGGCTTCAGCGATGTCGCGGTGGTCAGCGCAGTCGCGTCGGCGGCCCGTCCTTGCGGATGGTCATGCGAAGCACGGTGCGGTGGCGGACGCCGGACATGCCGCGATCCTGAACGCCGACTGCGCTGCGATGCAAAACGAAAACGCGGCGGCAAACGCGACCCTCCCATGCAGCAGATGCAAGCCAGCCGGCGTTTGCCACCCCGCCGGCCGCCCAGCTACGCTGCCGGCCAACGAGGGAGATGAAAATGCACCCAGAAACCATGGCGATCCACGCCGGCTGGCGGCGGGACGAGAGCACGGGCGCCGTCGCGGTGCCGATCTACCAGACCACCGCCTTCCAGTTCGACAGCGCCGACCACGCCGCCAGCCTGTTCGCGCTCAAGGAACTCGGCAACATCTACACCCGCATCATGAACCCCACCGCGGATGCGCTGGAAAAGCGGGTGGCGGCGATGGAGGGCGGCGCCGCGGCGCTGGCCGTGGCCTCCGGCCAGGCCGCCAGCGCGCTGGCGGTGCAGAACCTGGCGAAGGCGGGGGACAACATCGTCTCCTCCACCGACCTCTACGGCGGCACCTGGAACCTGTTCGCCAACACGATGAAGGACCAGGGCATCGAGGTCCGCTTCGTGGACCCGGAGGACCCGCAAGCCTTCCTGCACGCGTCCGATGACCGCACCCGCGCCTGGTATGCCGAGACCCTGCCCAACCCCAAGCTGCGCCCGTTCCCGATCGCGGAGGTGGCCGCACTTGGCGCCCCGCTCGGCATCCCGCTCATCATGGACAACACGGCGGCCCCCATGCTGGTCCGCCCGTTCGACCATGGCGCGGCGATCATCGTGTATTCCGCCACCAAGTACCTGGGCGGCCACGGCGCCGCCATCGCCGGGGTGATCGTCGATGGCGGGCGGTTCGATTGGTCGGCGCACCCGGCGCGGCAACCTGGCCTCAACACGCCCGACCCGTCCTACCACGGCGCCGTGTGGAGCGAGGCGGCCAAGCCGCTCGGCCCGATCGCCTACATCCTGAAGGCGCGGGTGACGCTGCTGCGCGACCTCGGCCCGGCGATCAGCCCGTTCAACGCCTGGCTGGTGCTGCAAGGCATGGAGACGCTGCCGCTGCGCATGAAGCGCCATTGCGAGACGACGCTGACCGTCGCCGACTGGCTGGCCCGCCGGCCGGAGGTGGCCCGCGTCATCCACCCGGCGCACATGGCCGGGCGCGAGGCGGAGCTGGTGCGGCGATACCTGCCGGACGGCATGGGCGGCCTGCTCGGGTTCGAGCTGCACGGCGGCGCTGCGGCGGGACGGCGTTTCATCGACGCGCTACAGTTGTTCTACCATGTCGCCAACATCGGCGATGCGCGCTCGCTTGCCATCCATCCGGCCAGCACCACCCACTCGCAGCTGGACGACACCGACCAGATGAAGAGCGGCGTGTCGCCGGGCTACGTGCGGCTGTCGATCGGGCTGGAGCACCCGGACGACTTGCTGGCCGATTTGGGCCAGGCGTTGGAGGCGTCCAGCTTGAGGGCGGCGGCGGAGTGAGACTTACCAAGGATAGATCACCAACGAAGGTAAATCGACATGTCTCAGACCAAGCAATCAGGCGTGAAAGTCAAAGACGCCATCGGAATTGCCAAATCCTACTTGACCGACATCTTCTCGGACGAAGGCATCGAAAAGATCGGGCTTGAAGAGGTTTCCTACGATGACGAAAACCAACAGTGGCTCATCACGGTAGGATTCTCGCGGCCTTGGGATCAAGCGGAAATCGATCGTGTTGAGTCGGAAAGTGGCCGATGGTCCACTCGCTATCAGGAACTCATGGACCTGAGAAAAAGAACCTACAAGGTTGTGGTTGTTTCTGCTGTAGGTGGCAGAGTCGTGAGGATGGAAAACCGTCCAGTGTGAGGCATGCAAGTCCTTCTCGATGCCAACCTTCTTGTGTTGTACGTTGCTGGTTGCACCAACGTGAAGATCATTGCGGCGCATAAGAGATTGCGTTCTACCTATGATGTATCAGATTTCAGGCTGTTGCGTCGTACAATCTCCAGCCACGACAGGCTGGTGCTTACGCCAAACACGATGACAGAGGCATCAAACCTCCTGGCGCAAATTCCCGGTCAGTATCAAGCTGATCTACGCCGTGGGATGAAGGACATGGCTACCACCGGCATGGAAATCTCTATCAAGAGTGCCGATGCGCTCAATGATCCAGACTACCTCCGACTTGGCCTGACAGATGCTGCGATCCTGACCGCGCTCAGCGACCAAGTGGCCCTGCTCACGGCGGATCTGGACCTCTACCTGGCAGCACTCGAGCGCAGGCACCGTGCGACGAACTTCGGGCACCTCAGAGATGCAAGCTGATGTGTCCGGCGTCCCTGGCCCTTCTACCGGCTTTGGAAGATAACGCCCGCAGAGGAGCCCACGCCATGACACCCTGGTCGCCCGCATCCTGGCGCACCCGCCCCATCCGCCAGCAGCCCGCCTACCCGGACCCGGCCGCGCTGGCCGCCGTCGAGGCCCGGCTGCACGGCTATCCGCCGCTGGTGTTCGCCGGCGAGGCGCGTCGGCTCAAGGCGGCGTTGGCGCTGGCGTCCGAGGGGGGCGCGTTCGTGCTGCAAGGCGGCGATTGCGCGGAGAGCTTCAGCGACTTCAACGCCGTCACCATCCGCGACACCTTCCGGGTGCTGCTGCAGATGGCGGTCGTGCTCACCTTCGGCGCCGGGGTGCCGGTGGTGAAGCTGGGGCGCATGGCCGGGCAGTACGCCAAGCCCCGCTCCGCCGACACCGAGACGGTGGACGGCGTCACCCTGCCCTCCTACCGCGGCGACACCGTCAACGGCCCTGGCTTCACCGCCGCCGAGCGCACGCCGGACCCGGCGCGCATGGAAACCGGGTACTTCCACTCGGCCAGCACGCTGAACCTGCTGCGCGCCTTCGCCAGCGGCGGCTATGCGGACCTGCACGAGGTGCACCGCTGGAACCTGTCCTTCGCCGCGCGCTCACCCCTGGCCGACCGCTATGGCGAGATCGCCGGCCGCATCGACGAGACGCTGCGCTTCATGGCGGCCTGCGGCATGACCAGCGTCACCACGCCGCACATCCGCGAGACCGAGTTCTACACCAGCCACGAGGCGCTGCTGCTGCCCTACGAGCAGGCGCTCACCCGCGTCGATTCCACCAGCGGCGACTGGTACGCCTGCTCCGCGCACTTCCTGTGGATCGGTGACCGCACCCGGCAGCCGGACGGCGCCCATGTCGAGTTCCTGCGCGGCGTGCGCAACCCGGTCGGCATCAAGGTCGGCCCCACCACGGCGGCGGCCGACCTGCTCCGGCTGATCGAGGCGCTGAACCCGGCGGACGAGCCGGGCCGCATCACGCTCATCAGCCGCATGGGCGCCGAGCACGTGGCGGTTAAGCTGCCGCCGCTGCTGCGCGCCGTGCAAGCCGAGGGCCGCCGGGTGCTGTGGCTGTGCGACCCCATGCACGGCAACACCGTCAGCACGGCCGCCAAGGTCAAGACGCGCTCGTTCGACGCCATCCTCAAGGAGGTGCGCGGCTTCTTCGACTCGCACGAGGCGGAAGGCACCTGGGCCGGCGGCGTGCACGTCGAGATGACGGGCCGCGAAGTCACCGAATGCGTGGGCGGCGCGCATAGGCTGACGGAGGCCGACCTGCACGCGCGCTACGAGACCTTCTGTGACCCGCGGCTGAACGCGGAGCAGTCGCTGGAGCTGGCCTTCCTGGTGGCGGAGGAGCTGAAATCCCGGCGCAGGCCAGGCATCGCACCCGCAGCCGCCGCCTAGTGACCCGAGTGATGCAGCAAGCACCCAACTTGCTTGAGCGCCTTGGAATCTTTCGTGCCCCGGCGGGTTGCGGGCGTTCCAGCCAGGGACGCCTCATCCTGGGTGGGGCAGAGCCCAAGGCTTCACTCCCCCGCCAGCCTGCCCTTCAACGCCTCGTTGATCAGCGCCGGGTTCCCCTTGCCGGCGGTTGCCTTCATCACCTGGCCCACGAAGAAGCCGAACAGCTTGTCCTTGCCGCCGCGGTATTGCGCCACCTTGTCCGGGTTGGCCGCCATCACCGCGTCGATCGCGGCGTCGATCGCCCCGGTGTCGGTCACCTGGCGCAGGCCGCGGGCTTCCACGAGCGCGCCGGGTCCCTGCCCCGTCTCGACCATCGCCTCGAACACGTCCTTGGCGATGCGGCCGTTAATGGTGCCGTCGGCCAGCAGGTCCAGCATCTCGCCCAGGCTGGCGGCGGACACGGGCGAGTCCTCGATCGGGCGGCCGGTGCGGTTCAGGGCGGCGAACAGGTCCCCCATCACCCAATTCGCCGCGGCCTTCGCATCGCGCCCGCGCGCCGCGGCCTCGTAGAACCCGGCGGTGGCCTGCTCCGCCACCAGCACGCCCGCGTCGTAGGGGGAAAGGCCATATTGCGTCACGAAGCGCGCGCGCTTGGCGTCCGGCAGCTCCGGCAGCCCGGCGCGCAGTCCGTCCACCCAGGCCTCGTCAAGCACCAAGGGCAGCAGGTCGGGGTCGGGGAAGTAGCGGTAATCGTGCGCATCCTCCTTGGAGCGCATGGCGCGGGTCTCGCCGCGGGCGTGGTCGAACAGCCGGGTCTCCTGCACCACCGTGCCGCCGGACTCCCACACGTCGATCTGCCGCAGCGCCTCGGCCTCCACCGCTTGCATGACGAAGCGGATGGAGTTCACGTTCTTCACCTCGCAGCGGGTGCGGAACGGCTCGTTGGGCTTGCGCACGGACACGTTCACGTCGGCGCGCAGCGAGCCCTCCTCCATGTTGCCGTCGCAGGTGCCGAGGTAGCGCAGGATGGACCTAAGCTTGCGCAGGTACGCCCCGGCCTCCTCCGGCGAGCGGATGTCCGGCTCGGAGACGATCTCCATCAACGCCACGCCGGAGCGGTTGAGGTCGATGAAGGAGCGGTCGCGGTCCTGGTCGTGCAGGGACTTGCCGGCGTCCTGCTCCAAGTGCAGGCGCGTCACGCCGATGCGGCGGGGGCCGCCGTCCGCCTCGATCTCGACGTGCCCGGCGCCGACGATCGGGTGATAAAGCTGGCTGATCTGGTAGCCCTGCGGCAGGTCAGCATAGAAGTAGTTCTTGCGGTCGAACCGGCTGACCAGGTTGATCTGCGCGTCCAGCCCCAGCCCGGTGCGCACCGCCTGGGCCACGCACTCCTGGTTCACCACGGGCAACATGCCAGGAAAGCCGGCATCGACGAAGCTGACCTGGCTGTTGGGCTCGGCGCCGAACGCGGTGGCCGCGCCGGAGAACAGCTTGGCCTGGCTGGTCACCTGGGCGTGCACCTCCAGGCCGCACACCACCTCCCATTCGCCAAGTCGGTAGCTCACGCGAGCTTGCCTTCCCGCGCCGCGTCGAACACCGCCTTCTGCTGCGCCTTGAGGAACGCCGCCTCGTCCTCCACCTCCAGGCCCAGGCCGCGGGCGCACTCGCAGAAGCCCTTGAGCGTCTCGGGCTTCATCAGCCCGTCCACCATGTGCTCCTTGTTGACCACGATGGCGGACAGCATCGGCAGGCCCTTGCTGCTGGCGTGCTCGCTCACCGCTAGCAGGTGCTTGGGCATGGCGTGCGTCACCTTGTTCCAGATGGCGCCACTGGCATCGGCGATGTCCTTGTAGCTGAGGAAGGCGCGGCGCTTAGCGTAGCCGGCGATGATGCCCATCGTCGTCTCCACGTCGAGCGTGCCGGTCTCGCGCCGGGCCAGCTCGGCGGTGGCTGCGGTGTAGGAGGCCGCCGCCGTCTTGTTGCTGCGCTCGTGGTTCTCCACGATGGTCTTGAGGTCCTTGACGCTCTTGGTCCGCAAGTCGGTTGCCACTTTGCTAGGTTCCTGCCCTCAATCGCGGCCGGGCGGTGAACCCGGCGGCTTGTTCAATGGCGGCGCCCACCGCGAACACCGTCTCTTCGTCGAACGGCCGTCCCATCACCTGCAAGCCCAACGGCAAGCCTGCGCCGTCCAGCCCGGCGGGCACGGACAGCGCGGGGATGCCCGCCAGGTCGGCAGGGACGGTGAACACGTCGTTCAAGTACATGGTGATGGGATCGTCCATCTTCTCCCCCTGCGCGAACGCCGCGTTCGGGGTGGTCGGCGTCAACAGCGCGTCGACCTGGCCGAACGCGTCGGTGAAGTCCCGCAGGATCAGCGCGCGGACCTTCTGCGCCCGGGTGTAGTAGGCGTCGTAATACCCGGCGGACAGCACGTAGGTGCCGATCAGGATGCGGCGGCGCACCTCCTCGCCGAAGCCCTCGGCGCGGGTCTGCTCGTACAAATCCGTGAGGTCCCGCCCCGGCACGCGAGCGCCGAAGCGCACCCCGTCGTAGCGCGCCAGGTTGGAGGACGCCTCGGCCGGCGCCACGATGTAGTAGGCGGCCAGGCCGTAGCGCGTGTGCGGCAGCGACACGTCCACCACCGTGGCGCCGGCCTCGCGCAGCCAGGCGAGGCCCTGCTCCCACAGCGC
>CAXTTH010000049.1:0-9931 GCA_964247035.1 uncultured Acetobacteraceae bacterium | reverse complement strand
GGCTGGAGGGCCATGGCGAGCGGCCGGACCCGGCGGGCGCGCCGGTGTTCCGCCCGCCCATGCTGGCCCATCCGCTGGAAGCGCCGGACCTGGCCGCCCTCGACCCGGCGGCGTTCCGGGCGGAGTGGAAGTGGGACGGCATCCGCGCCCAGTTGGTCGCGGTGCCGGGCGGGCGGCGCATCTACTCGCGGGGCGCCGACGACATCTCCCACACCTTTCCCGAGATCGTGGAGGCGATGGGCTTCCACGCCGTGCTGGACGGCGAGCTGCTGGTGATCCGCGACGGCGAGATAGCGCCGTTTGCCGATTTGCAGCAGCGGCTGAACCGCAAGGCGGTCACCGGCAAGGCGCTGCAGGACTACCCTGTGCATGTGCGGCTGTACGACCTGCTGTTCGACGGCGCGGAGGACCTCCGCCCGCTGCCGTTCGACGTGCGCCGGGTGCGCCTGGAGCAATGGTTCGCGCGGACGCAGCCGGCACGGATGGACCTTTCGCCGCTGATCCCGTTCGGCTCGGTGGCGGAGCTGGCGGCGGTGCGCGAGGCCGCCCGCGCCGCGTCCATCGAGGGGCTGATGCTGAAGCGGGCGGACAGCGCCTACGTCCCCGGCCGCCCGAAAGGCCAGTGGTGGAAGTGGAAGCGCGATCCGCTGACCATCGACGCGGTGGTGATGTACGCCCAGCGCGGCCACGGCAAGCGCAGCTCCTACTACTCGGACTACACCTTCGGCCTGTGGCGCCAGGACGGCGAGCTGGTCCCGGTCGGCAAGGCCTACAGCGGCTTCACCGACGCCGAGCTGGTCAAGCTGGACCGCTGGATACGCAACCACACCACCAACCGGTTCGGCCCGGTGCGGGAAGTGGAGCGCGGCCTGGTGCTGGAGATCGCGTTCGACGCGGCGCAGTTGTCCAACCGCCACAAGTCCGGCGTGGCGCTGCGCTTCCCCCGGGTGGCGCGCATCCGCACCGACAAGTCGGCGGCGGAGGCGGACCGGCTGGAGACGCTGATGCGGCTGGTGGAGAACCCGGCGGGCTGACCCGGCGTCAGTCCGCCGTGGCTCCCATCTTCTCCGCCAGGGTCGGCAGGGACGCACGACGGCGCGGGGCCAGCCATTGCTGCAGCTTGTCCAGGTACAGGTAGATCACCGGCGTGGTGTAGAGCGTCAGGACCTGGCTCAGGAACAGCCCGCCCACCATGGCGTAGCCCAGCGGCTTGCGCAGCTCGGAGCCGGCGCCGCTGCCGAGCATCAGCGGCAGCCCGCCCAGCAGCGCTGCCATGGTGGTCATCAGGATGGGGCGGAAGCGCAGCAGGCAGGCCTGGCGGATGGCGGCCAGCGGGGCGGCGCCCTCCCGCCGCTCGGCGTTGATGGCGAAGTCCACCATCATGATGCCGTTCTTCTTCACGATGCCGATCAGCAGGATCACCCCCACCAGGGCGATGATCGACAGGTCGTACCGCGCGAGCAGCAGCATCAGCAGCGCCCCCACGCCCGCCGAGGGCAGGGTGGACAGGATGGTCAGCGGCAGGATGTAGCTCTCGTACAGGATGCCGAGGATGATGTACACCGAGACCAGCGCCGCCGCGATCAGGATGGGCGTGCTGCTGAGCGAGGACTGGAACGCCTGCGCCGTGCCCTGGAAGGTGCCGGTCAGGGTGGCGGGGGTGCCCAAGGCGCCCATCGCCGCCTCGATCTGGCCCACCGCATCGCCGAGCGACGCCCCCGGCGCCAGGTTGAACGACAGCGTGACGGCCGGGAACGAGCTTTGGTGCGAGAGGGACAGCGGCACCACGGGCGCCGTGTCGATGTGGACGAAAGCGCTGAGCGGCACCGCGCCGCCCGTCCCGGACCGGACGTACAGCTTGCGCAGCGTCTCGGTGTCTCCCTGCATGTCGCCGGGCACTTCGAGGATGACGTGGTAGGAGTTCACCTGGGTGAAGTACTGGGCGACCTGCCGCTGGCCGAACGCGTCGTACAGCGTGTCGTCGATCTGCTGCGGCGTGATGCCGAAGCGGGAGGCGGCGTCGCGGTCGATGGTGAGCGTGGCGGCGGTGCCGGCCACCTGCTGGTCGGTCGCCACGTCCCGCAGCGCCGGCAGGGTGCGCAGCTTGCCCAGCACCCGGGGCGACCAGTGGTTCAGCTCCGGCAGGTCGGCGTCCTGCAAGGTGTACTGGTATTGCGTGCGGGACAGCCGGCCGCCGATGGTGATGTCCTGCACCGCTTGCAGGAACACCTGCGCCCCCGGCACCGCCTGGGCCTTCTGGCCGAGGCGGGCGGCGATCTGCGTGGCGGTCGCGTGGCGCTGCTCCCACGGCTTCAGGCTGATGAAGATGCGGCCGTTGTTGCCGGTCTGCCCGCCCAGCCCGGCGCCGACCGAGGACGAATAGGCGTCCACGTCGGGGTCGTCGCCCACGATCTTGGCCAGCGCCACCTGCCGCTGCGCCATCTCCGCATACGAGATGTCCTGCGCGCCCTGCGTGACGGCGAAGATGGTCCCGGTGTCCTGCTGCGGGAAGAAGCCCTTGGGAATGATGACGAACAGGTAGGCCGTGAAGGCCAGGGTGCCGAGGAACGCCAGCAGCGTGGCGAGGCGGAACCGCAGCGCCACGTCCAAGGTGCGCCGGTAGCCGCCGACCAGCGCGTCGAACATGCCTTCGACCAGGCGGTAGAGCCGGCCGTGCCCGCCGCCGTGGCGCCGCAGGAAGCGGGAGCACATCATGGGGGTGAGGGTGAGCGAGATGACCGCCGACATCGCCACGGCGATGCTGACCGTCACCGCGAACTCGCGGAACAGCCGGCCGACGATGCCGCCCATCAGCAGCAGCGGGATGAACACGGCGATGAGGGAGACGCTGATGGAGACGATGGTGAAGCCGATCTCGCCGGCGCCGCGCAGGGCGGCGTCCATCGGGCTCATGCCCTCCTCCACGTAGCGGTAGATGTTCTCCAGCATGACGATGGCGTCGTCGACCACGAACCCGACCGCGATGGTCATGGCCATCAGCGAGAGATTGTCCAGGCTGTAGCCGAGCAGGTACATCGCCGCGCACGTGCCCACCAGCGCCAGCGGCACCGTGACGCTCGGGATGATGGTGGCCCAGACGCTGCGCAAGAACACGAAGATCACGCCCACGACCAGGGCGATCGACAGCAGCAAGGTGAACTGCACGTCCTTCAGCGACGCCTGGATGGTGAGCGTGCGGTCGATGATGGTTCGGACGCGGATGGAGGGCGGGATGGCCGCCTGCAGCTGCGGCAGCCTCTGCCTGATGCGCGCCACCGTGTCGATGACGTTGGCGCCGGGCTGCTTGAACACCAGCAGCTGGATGCCGCGGCGGCCGTTCTGCCAGCCGGCCAGCTTGGCGTTCTCCGGTCCGTCGATGGCGTGGCCGATGTCGGACACGCGGACGGGCGCGCCGTTGCGATAGGCCAGGATGGTGCTGTCGTACTGGCTGGCGCGGGTAATCTGGTCGTTGTCGTAGATGGCGAAGGACTGGCGCGGCCCGTCCAGGCTGCCCTTGGCGCTGTTGACGGTGGCGTTGGCCAGCGTGGCGCGCACGTCCTCCAGGGTGAGGCCCATGGCGGCCAGGCGGCCAGGGTCCACCTGGACGCGCACGGAGCGCTTCTGCTCGCCGCCGATCGACACCTGCGAGACACCGGAAATCTGCGAGATCTGCTGGCTGAGGATGTTGTCGGCGTAGTCGTCCACCTCGATCAGCGGCGCGGTGTCGGACTGGACGGACAGGATCAGGATGGGGCTGTCCGCCGGGTTCACCTTGTAATAGGTCGGCGGGCTGGGCAGGTTTTTCGGCAACTGCCCGCCGGCGGCGTTGATGGCGGCCTGGATGTCCCCGGCGGCCGCGTCGATGTTGCGGTCCAGGTCGAACTGCACCGTCACCTGGGTCGATCCCAGCACGCTGCTGGAGGTGAGCTGCGACACCCCGGAGATTTGCGCGAACTGCCGCTCCAGCGGCTGCGCCACGGTGGCGGCCATGGTTTCCGGGCTGCCGCCGGGCAGGGAGGCGGAGACGGCGATGGTCGGGAAGTCCACCCGCGGCAACGGCGCCACCGGCAGCAGCGGATAGGCTGCGAGGCCCGCCAGCAGCAGCGCCGCCATCAGCAGCGAGGTCGCGATCGGGCGGCGGATGAAAGGCGCGGAGATGCTCATCGGTGGTTCAGCCGCCCGCCTTGGCTTGAGCCGCATGAAGGTCGGCGACCCTGGCGCCTTCCGTCAGCCGGGACTGCCCGTCCGTCACCACCGTCTCGCCGCCGCCCAGGCCCTTGGTGACCACGACCCACTGGCCATCGTCCTGCCCAGCCTCGATCGACTCCAGCCCGGCCGTGCCGCCGGGCTTGACGACGTATACGAACAGCCCGTCCACGCCGTGCTGCACCGCTGCGGACGGCACGGCCACCACGTCCTTGGCCAGGCTGAGCTGCAGGTGCGCGTTGACGAACTGGCCGGGCCACAGCCGGTCGTCCTTGTTGGCGAATTGCGCCTTGAGCGTGATCGTCCCGGTCGCCGCGTCGATCTGGTTGTTCAAGGTCAGCAGGGCGCCGTCGCTCAGCTTGCGCTTGCCATCGCTGCTGTAGGCCTGCACCGCCAAGGGCGCGGCGCCGGCCGCGCGCATGGCGTCCTGCACCGCGGGCAGCATATCTTGCGGCAGCGTGAACAGCACGGAAATGGGATGGATCTGGTTGACCGTGACGATCCCCGTCGCGTCCGTCGCGTGCACCAGGTTACCGGCATCGACCAACCGCAGCCCGACCCGGCCTTCGATCGGGGAGACGATGCGGGTGAACTCAAGGTTGAGCTTGGCCGCCGCGATCGCCGCGTCGTCGCCCTCGGCGGTGGCGCCTGCCTGCAACACCGCGGCATTCTGGGTGTCAACGCTTTGGCGGGAGGCGAAGTCGCTGCGGGCGAGGTCGGCGTAGCGGGCCAAGTCCCGCTTGGCATTGCCCAGCTGCGCCAGGTCGGCGGCTTTCTTGGCCATCGCCTGGTCGAGCGCCGCCTGGTAGGGGCGCGGATCGATCTCCGCCAGCAACTGGCCGGGTTTGACTTCCTGGCCCTCGGCAAAGGCGATCCGGTCCACCGTGCCCTCCACCCGGGCGCGGACCAGCACTGACTGGAACGCCTGCACGGCGCCGATGCCGCGCACGAAGATCGGCACGTCCCGCCGGGCGGCAGGCGCGGTGCTGACGGGAACGGAGGCGGGCTGCGCCAGGGCGCCATGCGCCAGCCCGATGAGCAATCCACTGAAAACAGCAAGCCTGGCCACTTGGTCCCCTTCGCGGCGTCGTGCCCGCTGGGCAGGTATCAGGGACATCGCGGCGAGACATCACCTTAAATCCAGGCAACATCCAGCGCTCCGGCGGGCGTTCAGGATGCGCGCGGGCTTCGCAACGCGAAATTGATCGGCATGGACCGGTAGGAGTCCAGGCTGCGGGACGTGACCAGCCCTCCGCCGACCGCCGTGGCGCCCGGCAGCGGCAGGACGCGAATGGCCTCGGCGCCCGCGTTGGGAAGCATCACTGCAACCCGGCTGGGCGTCGCGGGCACGGCGGAGGCTGCCGCTTGCGTGGGAGTGCCGAGGGGCGTGCCATGCGTCACCGCCTGGCTTTCCACGGGAAGCTGCGGCACACCCCAGGCGGCCAGCACCTTGCGGGCGTAATCCGCGCCAAGATCCGGCGTGAAGGAATGATAGGCGGCGGCGGCCAGGGGCCAGGCGTTGGTCTGCGCGAACAACTGCTGCAGGAAGCGCGCGGCGTAGGCGGCGTTGGCCACCGGGTCGAACGCCTGGTCCAGGCTGGCGAAGGCGTCGGCGTGATACAGGATGTTGACCTGGGTGCAGCCGACATCCATCGACCGCACGCCCCGCGCCTGGAACGCCTCCGCCGCGGCGACCGCCTCCGCCTTGCTCTCGTAGAAATGGCCGACGCCTTCGGCATTGATGGTCCAGGGCCAGGCGTAGACGGCGCCGCTCACCGGGTCACGCCGGCCGCTTTCCACCATGCCGATCGCATCCAGCAGCCGGTCCGGCACATGCGTCACCCGCTCGGCCTGCAGGATGGCGGCCCGGCACAGCGCGGACGGCGCGGGAATGCTGGCCGCCGGCATCGGGCGAGCCGAGCAGGCGATTGGCAGCGCCACGAGCCAGGTGAACGCGATCACGAGCCGTATCATGGCGCCATCCTATAGCAGCAAAAGTTTCAGCCGTCTTACCGCGGGCAAAATGGTGCACTGCAAAAACCGCTTGCAGCCAATCCGGGCGAGGCCTATCTTCGCTGGTGCGGCGAGGCTTCTGTCTCGCTGCTTCTTGGACGTTTCCTCCCTAAACTTGGCGGCGCCGCAAGGCGTCGCCTTCTTTTTGCGCAGCGAGCGGCAGGCTGCCGCATGCGTCCGACAGCTCGCCGAGCAACGCATCCAGCCGGGCGCGAAGCAGTTCGAACCCGTCCGCTTTCAGCAGCGTGGCCTCGTCCATGTACAAGCGGCGCGCCACCTCGATCTGCAAGGCATGCACCCCTTCCCGTGGCCGGCCGTAATGCCGGGTTATGTAGCCGCCGGCATAAGGGTCGTTGCGGCGCACGTCGTAGCCGAGCCGGCTCAGCACCCGCTCGACCAGCGCTGTCACGTGCGAGGTGCAGGCGGTGCCGTGCGCGTCTCCCAGCACGAAGTCCGGTCCGTTGAGGCGGCCAGGGCCTGCGGGCATCGAGTGGCAGTCCAGCAGCAAGCAACCTCCGAACTGCGCTGTCGTGGCGGCGAGCAGCTTGGCCAGCGCATCGTGGTACGGTTGCCAGCATTCCCGCACGCGGGCCTGCGCCTCAGCAAACCGCAGCTTGCCGCGATAGATCGCCTCGCCCGACGTCACGACGCGCGCGATGGTGCCGAGCCCGGCGCCGACGCGGGGGCTGGTGGTGTTGACCCAGTCGGGCAGCGGGTCGGCGAACATGGCCGGATCGAGTTCCCAGGCCTCCCGGTTGGGATCGCAGTAAGCGCGGGGGAACTGGGCGCACAGCAGGGGCGCGCCGTGGCTGACCGCGGCGGCGAACAGCTCTTCCACGTAGCTGTCCTCGCTGCGCCGCAGGTCGAGCGGGCCGAGCCGGGCGGCTTGCAGGAAGGCGGGGGCATACAGGCGCCCCGAATGCGGCGAGGCCACGACCAATGGGGCCGTTTGGCTGGGCGGATGCCGGATGACGAAGGGCAGGGTGTCCAGCGGCGGGGCGGGCAGGTCCATCCTGCCATACAAGCCTTGCTTCAGCCTTCTGTCATCCCTGCGCGTCACGCGCGCCTGCAAAGGGCGCATGGACGAAATGCCCTGGCTTGCACCCGGCCTTGGGCCAGGCTAGGGAACACGAAGGGGCGCGTAGCTCAGCGGTAGAGCACTGCCTTGACATGGCAGTGGCCACAGGTTCAATCCCTGTCGCGCCCACCACCTCCCCGCCCGGCGCTGCCGAGACCCGCGCCATGCACGCCTACCGCACCCACACCTGTGACCAACTGCGCGCCAGCGACGCGGGTGCGGCCGTGCGCCTGTCCGGCTGGGTGCACAGCAAGCGCGACCATGGCGGCCTGCTGTTCATCGACCTGCGGGACCATTACGGGCTGACCCAGGTGGTGTTCCCTGCCGGGTCGGCCGCCTTCGCGGAGGCGGACGCGCTGCGGGTGGAGAGCGTCGTCACCGTCACCGGCGCCGTCGTGCGGCGGGAGGGCGCCACCGTGAACCCGCGGCTGCCTACGGGCGATGTCGAGGTGCGGGCCGAATCGCTCGTGCTGCAATCCGCCGCCGCCGTGCTGCCGTTTCCCGTGGCGGGCGAGGCGGCCACGTCGGAGGAGCTGCGGCTGCGCTACCGCTACCTGGACCTGCGACGGGACAAGACCCATCGCAACATGCTGCTGCGCGCCGGAGTCATCGCCTCCCTGCGCCGCCGCATGATCGAGGCCGGGTTCACGGAGTTCCAGACGCCGATCCTGACCGCAAGCTCGCCGGAGGGGGCGCGGGACTTCCTGGTGCCGTCGCGCGTGCACCCTGGCCAGTTCTATGCGTTGCCGCAGGCGCCGCAGCAGTTCAAGCAACTGGCCATGGTGGCCGGGTTCGACCGCTACTTCCAGATCGCGCCGTGCTTCCGGGACGAGGCGGGACGCGCGGACCGCTCGCCCGGCGAGTTCTATCAGCTCGACTTCGAGATGAGCTTCGTGACGCAGGAAGACGTGTTCGCCACGCTGGAGCCGATCATGGCCGGCGTGTTCGCCGAGTTCGGCAGCGGACGGCGGGTGACGGAGGGGGCGTTCCCGCGCATCCCGTACGACACGGCGCTGCTGCGGTACGGCTCGGACAAGCCCGACCTGCGCAACCCGCTGCTCATCATGGACGTGACGGAGCACTTCACCGGGTCAGGCTTCGGGTTGTTCGCCAAGATCGCGGCAGCAGGCGGGGTGGTGCGGGCGATTCCCGCCCCCGGCGCCGGGCCGAAGCCGCGCGGCTTCTTCGACAAGCTGAACGAATGGGCGCGGGAGCAGGGCGCCGGGGGCTTGGGCTACATCCAGTTCGAGGCGGAGGGCGGCCGCGGCCCGATCGCCAAGAACCTGGAGCCGGCCCGGGTGGAAGCCATCCGCGCGGCATGCGGCCTGCGGCCCGGGGATGCCGTGTTCTTCGCCGCCGGCCCCCGCGACGAGGCGGCCAAGTTCAGCGGCGCGGTGCGCGCCCGGCTCGGCCAGGACCTGGACCTGATCGAGCAGGACGCCTTCCGCCTGTGCTGGATCACCGACTTCCCGATGTACGAGCGGGTGGAGGAGACCGGGCTGATCGACTTCAGCCACAACCCGTTCTCCATGCCGCAGGGCGGGCTGGAGGCGCTCGACACGCAGGACCCGCTGACCATCAAGGCCTACCAGTACGACATCGTGTGCAACGGGGTGGAGCTAAGCTCCGGCGCCATCCGCAACCACCGCCCGGACATCATGATCCGCGCCTTCGCCATCGCGGGGTATGACGAGGCGGAGGTGGAGGCGCGCTTCGGCGGCATGTTGAGCGCGTTCCGCTACGGTGCGCCGCCGCATGGCGGCTCCGCACCCGGCATCGACCGCATCGTGATGCTGCTGGCGGACGAGCCGAACATCCGCGAGGTGATCCTGTTCCCGCTCAACCAGCAGGGGCAGGACTTGATGATGGGCGCGCCGGCCCCGGTGCCGCCGGCGCGGTTGAGGGAGCTTTCGCTGAAAGTGGAACTGCCGCCAGCCAAGCCGAAGGGCTGACGCCTGGCAGCCTGTCGGATCGACAAGGATGACGGTTGCGGTTTGTTGAGGCTGAGACTTGGCTGGCCGCGACGGCCGGGCGGCTCGCAGCGCCGGCGTCGGCCAACGCCCGTTCTGGCAGCCCGGCCGTGCCCTGCATGCCGAGGGCGATGCTGCCGAAGCTTGGCGCACCGGCGGAAGCGGCGACCCGGTCGGTGGCCAGGATGCGATGCGCGCGCGCAGCGCAGGCCACGGCCGGCGCGTGGCCGGCGCGGGCCTTGCAGGCATCGGCGTCGCTCTTGGCGCCATCGCTCGGCACCGTGCCGGCCCGCAGCAGCCCCGCCTGCCGGGCCATCGGCAGGACGTCGAGCAACGCCGCCTGGAAGGCTGTCCGGTTCTGCCGCCGCAACGCCGCGGTCGCGGGACGGCGCCCGCTCGATCCGGCGCGAGGCGAGCAGGCCGTTTGGCACAGGCATGCGCCAGCAGCGCCAGCATCATGCGCGGACGGTGTCGCGGCTTGCCGCAAGCGCGCTCGTTGACCGGGAAAGCGCTCCGCGACGCACGCTCGGCCGCCGCGATCACGCAGCGCGCAAGGGCGTCGTCAGGTCGCCAGCGCTGCCTGTCAGGCGGAAGCGAAAACGCCTGGTCGCGTTCGCACGGGACAAAGCTGGCCATGCTCAACCCTGGCCAAGGCTCGGGAACC
>CAXTTH010000048.1:8931-9959 GCA_964247035.1 uncultured Acetobacteraceae bacterium | reverse complement strand
CCCGCGTCAAGCTGAAAAGCCTCTACCCATCACTCGATGGCTGACAAAGCACTAGGCTGCAACTCCGCCTGGAGAGGCGCGCTTGCACCGCCAGGTGCCGCACGCGCCGGTGCAAGCAATGGAGACGACCATGGCAGAAGAAACCATCGTGGCTGTTTACGACACCGCTCCCCACGCCGAGGCGGCGGTGCAGGACCTGCTGGCGGCCAACGTGCCGCAATCCGCCATCCATCGCCATGCCGCCGAGGGCAGCTACGCCGGCTCGGGCGCAACGCCCCTGCAACCGCCCACGGAGGGCCAGGGCTTCTGGTCCAGCCTGTTCGGCGGTGGCGGCGGCGAGGCCGACCAGGCCGTGTATGACAGCACGCTGTCGCGTGGCGGCAACGTCGTCACCGTGTCCGGCGTGCCGGGGCATGACTTCGAGGCGGTGATGGCCATCCTGGAACGCCACAACCCGATCGACATCGACGAGCGCGCAGCCGGCATGACGCAGGCCACCGCCACTGCCAGCGTGACGCCGCCGATGACGGCAGCCGCTCCCGCCAGGACGGCCACCGCCGGCGCCGACGCCATGCAGCTCTCGGCCGAGGAGCTTGTGGTCGGCAAGCGGTTGGTGAACCAGGGCAGCACCCGCATCCGCCGCTACGTGGTCGAGACGCCGGTGAGCGAGAACGTCACGCTGCAAAGCGAGCAGGTCACGCTCGACCGCCGGCCGGTGACGGATGGCCGCCCGGTGACGGATGACAGCTTCGGCGAGAAGACCATCGAGATGACGGAGACGGCGGAGGAGGCGGTGGTCAGCAAGACCGTCCGGGTCGTCGAGGAGGTGGCGCTGCGCAAGCAGGGGGCCGAACGGGTCGAGACGGTCCGCGACACGGTGCGCAAGGAGGAGATCGAGGTGGAGCAGCTGCCCGGCGAGGCGGTGCGCGACGCCGTGGGGCAGATGAACAAGCCGAAGGCGTGAGCCAAGCGGGGGGGGGGCCCCCCCCCCCCCCCCGGGCCCGGGGGGGCGGGGCCCCGGGAGATTT
>CAXTTH010000048.1:0-8921 GCA_964247035.1 uncultured Acetobacteraceae bacterium | reverse complement strand
CGCCCATCTCTGCCCGGCGCAGGCCGCCGGCCGGGGCGCGCCGCGGGGGGGCTTATTAACACGCCGAAGGGGTGAGCCACGCGGGGCGCTGCCCCGCACCCCGCCAGAGGACAGTCGTCCTCTGGACACCTTAATATGAAGGGGTGAAGGGAATGATTGTCCCCTTCTCGGGTGCAGGGCAGCGCCCTGCTACTTCTCGACGAATGCCTTTTCGATCACGAACTCGCCCGGCACGTTGCTGCTGCCCTCGGCAAACCCCCGGGCCAGCAACATCTGCTTCACTTCCTCGATCATCTGCTGGCTGCCGCAGATCATCGCGCGATCCTGCGACGGGTCCAGCAGCGGCAGCCCAGTGTCGGCGAACAACCGGCCGGACTCGATCAACCCGGTGATGCGGCCCTCGTGGCGGGACGGCTCGCGCGTCGTCGTCGGGTAATAGATCAGCTTGGCGCTGACGTCCTCGCCCAGGAGCTCGTGATTGGGCAGGTACTCCGTCAGGTGGTCGGCATAGGCCAATTCGGCCACCCGGCGGCAGGTGTGGGTCAGCACGACGTGCTCGAACCGCTCGTACAGCTCTGGGTCCATCACCAGGCTGAGGAACGGCGCCAGCCCGGTGCCAGTGGCGAACATGTAGAGCGTGCGGCCGGGTCGCAAGTTGTCCAGCAGCAAGGTGCCGGTCGGCTTGCGCCCGACTAGGACCTTGTCGCCGGGCTGCACGTGCTGCAAGCGGGAGGTGAGCGGGCCTTCCGGCACCTTGATGCTGAGGAACTCCAGCGTCTCGGCGTGGTTCGCGCTGGCCATGCTGTAGGCGCGCAGCATCGGCTTGCCCTCGACCATCAGGCCGAGCATGGCGAACTGGCCGTTCTCGAAGCGGAAGCTCGGGTCGCGGGTCAGCGTCAGGCTGAACAGCCGGTCGGTCCAGTGACGCACCGCCAGCACGGTCTGCTCGCTGAGGTTAGCGGGCACCTTGGCCACCACCTGGCCGCCGCCCTCGGGCGCGGCGACCCGCCGGTCTTGCTGCATCGTGCTCTCCATCATCCTCGGATTCCTGCCGTCGGCGTCTCGTGCCGGCACCATTTCGGGGCATGCGGGCGTGGATCAACCCGGTCAGGCGCGCAGCAGCGCCGCGTATTGCGCCGCAGCCCTGCCCCAGCCGAGATCGGCCGCCATGCCCGCCCGCTGCGCCTGGCCCCAGGCAGGGCCGTCCTGCCACAAGGCCACGGTGCGCTGCAGCGATCGCCGCAGCCCGTCCGTGGTGGCGTCGCCCACGACGCCGGTTGCCGCGCCGGAGCGGATCGCGGCCTCGTTGGCGTCGATCACGGTGTCGGCCAGCCCGCCGACCCGGCTGACCACGGGCAGCGCGCCGTAGCGCATGGCGGCCAACTGGGTCAGCCCGCACGGCTCGAACCGGCTCGGCACCAGGATTGCGTCCGACCCGGCCATCACCTGATGGGACAGCGCCTCGTCGAAGCCGATGATTGTGGCGACCTGGCCGGGATGGGCTGCAGCGGCGGCGCGCAGGCCGTGCTCCAGCGCCGGCTCGCCGCTGCCCAGCACGGCCAACTGGCCGCCCAGCTCGGTCAGCGTGGGCAAGGCCTCCAGCACCAGGTCCAGCCCTTTTTGCCCAGTCAGCCGGCTGACGAGGCCGAACAGGGGAGCGGCCGGGTCCACGCGCAGGCCGAGGCCGGCCTGCAGCGCCGCCTTGCACTTGGCCCGGTTGCGCAGATGCCCCTTGCGGAACCGGGCCGGCAGGTGCCGGTCGGCCCAGGGGTCCCACACTGTGGTGTCAAGCCCGTTGAGGACGCCGTGCAGCACGGCCTGCCGGGTGCGCAGCAGGCCGTCGAAGCCGCAGCCGAAGCCGGGGGTCTGGATTTCCGCGGCGTAACCCGGGCTGACGGTGGTGATGGCGTCGGCATAGTACAGCCCGGCCTTCATGAAGCCGATCGCGCCGTAGAACTCCACGCCGTCCGTGCCCAGCGACTCCGGCGGCAGGCCCAGATCGCGCCACAGCGCCATGGGCCCGGGGCGGGGGACGGCGTGGTGGGGGACGGTCCTCCGGGGGCGGGGGCGCGCGCCCCCGGCCAAGGCAAGGTAGGCGGGGGCGAGGCCGGTCTGCCAGTCGTGGCAGTGCACTGCGCCGGGCAGCCAGCCGGGCACGGCGCCCAGCCCGATGTCGGCGGCTGCGCGGGCCAGGGCTGCGAAGCGCTGCGGGTTGTCCGGCCAGTCCTGCCCGTCCGGCCCGGCATAGGGGTTGCCGGGGCGGCCGTAGAGATGCGGCGCGTCCAGCACGAACAGGTCGAGCCCGTCGGCGTGCCCCATCAGGATGCGGGCGGCGCTGCCGTGCAGCGCTGGGTAGGCATGCACCGGCTCGGCCGTGCCCAGCGCGGCCAGCACCGCCGGGTAACCCGGCAGCAGCGTGCGGACTTCCATTCCCTGCTTGGCGAGCGCTGCGGGCAGCGCGCCCATCACGTCCGCCAGGCCACCTGTCTTCACCAGCGGGTATGCCTCGCTGGCGGCGGCGAGGACCTTCAATCCCGGGCCAGCCGGTCGATCATGGGCTGCGTGATGAGGCAGATGCCCTTGTCGGTGCGGCGGAAGCGCTGGGCGTCGAATGCCGGGTCCTCGCCCACCACCAGCCCGGCGGGAATGCGCACGCCGCGGTCCACCACCACGTTGCGCAGCCGGGCGCTGCGGGCGATGTCGCAATACGGCAGCACCACGGCGCTTTCCAGCTCGCTGAAGCTGTGCAGGTGCACGCCGGTGAACAGCAGGGAGCGGCATACCTGGCTGCCGGAGACGATGCAGCCGCCGGATACCATCGAATCGACGGCCGAGCCGCGCCGGCCGTCGTCGTTCAGCACGAACTTGGCCGGCGGGGTGATCTCGCCGTAGGTCCAGATCGGCCAGTCCTGGTCATACAGGTCGAGGCCCGGCACCACGTCGGTCAGGTCAACGTTGGCGGCCCAGTAGGCGTCGATGGTGCCCACGTCGCGCCAGTAGGTCTCCGAGTCGTAGGTGGAGCGCACGCAGGAGCGGGAGTAGCGGTGCGCCACCGCCGTGCCGTGCTCGACGATGTAGGGGATGATGTCGCGGCCGAAATCCCGCTTGGAATCCGGGTTTGCCGCATCCCGCCGCAACTGGTCGAACAGGAATCCGGTCTCGAACACGTAGATGCCCATGGAGGCGAGCGCCATGTCCGGGTTGTCCGGCATGCCGGGCGGGTCGGCGGGCTTTTCCAGGAAGGCGATCAGCCGGTCCTCGGCGTCCACGTGCATGACGCCGAACGCGGCGGCGTCCATGCGGGGCACCTCGATGCAGCCGATCGTCACGTCCGCGCCGGACTGGACGTGCTGCTGCAGCATCGGCTCGTAGTCCATCTTGTACACGTGATCGCCGGCGAGCAGCACGATGTACTGTGGCGCGTAGGCCTCGATGATGTCGATGTTCTGGTAAACGGCGTCCGCCGTGCCCTCATACCAGGCGGTCTCGCTGACGCGCTGGCTGGCGGGCAGGATGTCAAAGCTCTCGTTGCGCTCCGGCCGAAAGAAGTTCCAGCCGCGTTGCAGGTGGCGGATCAGCGAGTGCGCCTTATACTGGGTGGCCACCCCGATGCGGCGGATGCCGGAGTTCAGCGCGTTGGACAGGGCGAAGTCGATGATGCGGGATTTGCCGCCGAAATACACCGCCGGCTTGGCGCGGGTGTCCGTCATCTCGTGCAGGCGAGAGCCGCGGCCGCCTGCGAGCACATAGGCCATGGCGTGGCGCGACAGGGGGGCGTTGGATGTTGCGATCGCGGGCATCAACTGTTCCGGGGGGATGTCCCGGGAACGATCCGGGTGTAAAGAGTATGCAGACTATGACGGGGCCTGCACGGAGACAATGCCCATGGTCGATGGCCCTGTCGTGATCCGGCGTTCGTCTGCCCGGGAGGCCGGCAGCAAGCGCCTTGCCTGCTGAATTGGGGCGTTGCTGCATGGGTCAAACGCGACGGCTCGGCGTCCGGCGCGGCGCTCGGCAAAGCGAAGCAGCATGGCCATCCGGCCCCTGGGTCCTATCCGGGAGGCCAGCTCTTCATTCAGGCCCTGAGCATCCGCCGCGCCTCTCTCGTTTCTCGCGGCTTTGTGAGCCTCACATCCTGCGTCGCAGCACGTAAATACCAGTGACCAACCGCTTTCGGCCCGATAGGAGATGTCTTTGTCCTCATCCGCAGTTGCCGTCTCGCTCCAAGTCAACGGGCACAGCCACGCGCTGCAGCTCGACCCACGGACCACGCTGCTGGACGCCTTGCGCGAGCACATCGGGCTGACCGGCACCAAGGTCGGCTGCAACCATGGCACGTGCGGCGCTTGCACCGTGCACCTGGACGGGCGGCGGCAACTGGCCTGCCTGGTGCTGGCGGTCGCAGCGTCCGGCCGGACGGTGACCACCATCGAGGGATTGGCTGCGCCGGATGGCGTGCCGCACCTGATGCAGGCGGCGTTCGCCGCGCATGACGCGCTGCAATGCGGCTATTGCACGCCGGGTCAGATCATGTCGGCGGTCGCTTGCGTCGATGAGGGCCATGCCCGGACGGACGACGAGATCCGCGAGTACATGTCCGGCAACCTGTGCCGCTGCGGGGCCTACCCGAACATCGTGGCCGCGGTGCGCGAGGTGGCCGACGCCCGAATGGGAGCCGCCTGACATGCAGCCCTTCACCTATGTCCGAGCCGACACGCTGGAGCATGCGCTTGCAGAGGCCGCCCAACCGGGCGCGCAGGTCATGGCCGGCGGCACCACCATGGTCGACCTGATGCGCAGCGAAATCTCCGCACCGAGCCGCCTGGTGGATATCGGCCACCTGCCGGGGCTGGACGCGATCGACACTGCCGGCCCGGTGATCCGCTTCGGCGCGCTGGCGCGCATGGCGGACGTGGCGGAGGACGAAACGCTGCTCCGTGACTACCCGGCGCTGGCGCAGGGCCTGCAACTGGCCGCCTCCGCCCAGTTGCGCAACGCGGCGAGCGTGGCGGGCAACGTCTTGCAGCGCACCCGCTGCGCGTATTTCCGCGACGGCGTCTCGGCCTGCAACAAGCGCGTGCCTGGCTCCGGCTGCGCGGCGCTGGACGGCGAGGACCGCGAGATGGCGCTGTTCGGCGGCTCCGAGCGCTGCATCGCCACCTATCCCGGGGACTGGGCGGCGGTGCTGGCTGCGATGGACAGCGCGATCGAAATCCGTTCCGCCGCCGGGACGCGCACCGTGCCGTTCCTGGAGTTCCACCGCCCGTACGGCGACGACCCGGCGGTGGAGACGGTGCTGCGGCCCGGCGAGATCGTCACCGCAATCACCGTGCAGGCGTCGCCGCTGGGCCGCAAGTCGGTCTATCTTAAGGTGCGGGACCGGCAGAGCTACGCCTACGCCGTGGTCTCGGCCGCGGTGGCGCTGGAGATGGACGGGGACAGGGTGACGCAGGCCCGCGTGGCGCTGGGCGGGGTCGCTTCCAAGCCGTGGCGCTCGCCGGAGGCGGAGGCGGCGCTGACTGGGCGCGGCTTGACCGAGGCGGTGGCGCTGGAGGCGGGCGAAGCCGCCTTCGCCCAGGCGCAGCCGCGCCGCCAGAATGCTTTCAAGATCGAGCTGGGCCGCCGCGTCGTTGCGCGCGCCGCCCTGCTCGCCAGCCAAAGGAACTGAGACCATGGACGGAAGCATCGGCCTTCCCATCGTTCGGCGCGACGCAGCGGCCAAGGCCAGCGGCGCGGTGCAGTACGCCGCGGACTTCCCGCACGCCGGCATGGCCTACGCCGCGCTGACCACCAGCACGGTGGCACGCGGCCGCATCACCAAGATCGACACGGCTGCGGCCGAGGCGGTGCCCGGCGTGCAGTCGGTGCTGACCCACCGCAGCCTGAACGTGTCGATGGGGGAGGAAACCTCCGCGTACAAGGGAGGGCACATGCAGTCCTCCTTCATGCCGCTCACGTCGGACGAGGTGCACTACTCCGGCCAGATCGTGGCGCTGGTGATCGCGGACACGCAGGAGGCGGCGGAGGAGGCGGCCGGCAAGGTCAAGCTCGACTACGCCGCCCAGCACGCCTCGGCCTCGATCGACGACCCGGACCGGGAGGAGAAGCCGATGGATGGCAAGTCGCTCGACATCGGCGACGCGGAGGCGGCATTCGCGGCGGCGCCGGTCAAGGTGGATGCGACCTACGTCACTCCGGCGCAGCACCACAACCCGGTCGAGCTGTATGCTGTTACCGCCGCGTGGCGGGACGGCAAACTGCTGATCAACGTGCCGAGCCAGTGGGTGGTCGGCAACCAGGCGGGGCTGGCCAAGATCTTCGATATCTCGATGGAGGATGTGCGCGTCGAGTGCCCGTACGTCGGCGGCGGATTCGGCAGCAAAGCGACCATCCTGCCGCACGTGGTGCTGGTGGCGAAGGCGGCGCAGCGGCTGGGCCGCCCGGTGAAGCTGGTAGTGTCGCGGCAGGACATGTTCACCGTGGGCTCGTTCCGCCCCGCCACCCGCAGCCGGGTGCGGCTGGCGGCCGAGCGGGACGGCACCATCACGGCGGTGATGCACGACCAGGTGGGGCAGAGCGCGCCGATCGACCACGTGGCGTTCGCCGTCACGGAGGTTTCGGCGCGGATGTACCAGTCGCCGAACATCCGCACGCGCGAGTCGACGATCGACACCGACACCAACACGCCGGGCTTCATGCGGGCGCCGGCGGAGGCGCCGGGGTTCTTCGGTTTCGAGAGTGCGGTTGATGAGCTGGCCGTGGCGTTGAACATGGACCCGATCGAGCTGCGGGTGAAGAACGAGCCAGCGAAGGAGCCGGTGGAGGGCAAGGCGTGGAGCAGCCGCTCGCTGGTGCCGTGCTTCCGCCGCGGCGCCGAGGTGTTCGGCTGGAGCAAGCGCACCCCTGGCGTGGGCTCCATGACGGCGCCGGACGGCACGCTGATCGGCATGGGCTGCGCCACCGCGACCTATCCGTCCGCCATGGCGCCATCCTCGGCGCGGGTGCGGCTGTCGGCAGATGGCGTGTGCACCGTGTTCTGCGCGGCGCACGACGTGGGCACGGGCGCCTACACCGTGCTGGGCCAGGTGGCAGCGGATGTGCTGGGCATCCCCAACGAGATGATCCGGGTGCAGCTTGGCGACACCACCTTGCCCTCCGGCCCGATGGCTGGCGGCTCCATCACGACGGGCTCCGCCGGGTCGGCGGTGTTCATGGCGGCCAAGGCGGCGCGGGTTAAGCTGCTGCAAGCGGCGGCGGGCAGCGCGGACATCTCCGGCTACAGCCTGGCGGGCGGGCACGTGATCGGGCCGGACGGCAAGGGCCGGCCGGTGACGGAGGTGCTGGGCCATGCGACGGGCGGCACCATCGACGAGACGGCGGATTGGCGGCCCGGCAGCATGGACGAGGACAAGATGCGCCAGGGACTGGCGGGCGGCATGGCGTTCGCCGGCCCGGTCACGCCGGAGCACGTGTCCTACTCGTTCGGCGCGCAGTTCGCCGAGGTGCGAATCGACCCCCTGCTGCGGACGGTGCGGGTGTCCCGCATGGTGGGGGTGTTCGCGTGCGGCAGGATCATCAACCCGCGCACCGCCCGCAGCAACCTGGTGGGTGGCATGGTGTGGGGGGCGAGCTTTGCCCTGCTGGAGGAGAGCCGGGTGGATCGGCCGCGCGCCAAATTCGAGAACACCAACCTGGCCGGCTACCATTTCTCCACCAGCGCCGACATCGGCGAGGTAACGGTGGAAATGCTGGACGAGGAGGACACGCTGGTGAACGCGATCGGCGCCAAGGCCGTGGGCGAGATCGGCATCGTCGGGATGCCGGCGGCGATCGCCAACGCGATCTACCATGCCACGGGAACGCGGGTGCGCAAGACGCCAATCTTGGTGGAGGACCTGCTGGCTTAGGGAGGCTCGCCATTCCGTCCATCGCATCGCGCATCGGCCGGGTGCTTCGGCCGGTGCGCCCCGGGCTGGGCGCGATCGCCACGGCTGGGTTTGGGACGCCAACGCTGTCGTTGCAGTCCAGCGCGTTCAAGGACGGCGGCGCGATGCCTGTACGCCTGACGGCGGACGGAGCCAGCCTGTCGCCGCCGCTGCACTGGTCGGAGCTGCCGCCGGGCACGGCATCCCTGGCGCTGCTGGCCGAGGATGCAGACGCGCCGTTTCCACGGCCGCTGGTGCACCTGGTGCTTTACGGGCTGTCGCCGGCGCTAGGCGGCTTGCTGGAGGGGGCGGTGCCGCTGCGGATGGCGGAGAGCCGCAACTTCATCGCCGGGCGCAACTCGTTTGGGCGGCGAGGCTGGCTGCCGCCGAGTCCGGTGCCAGGCCATGGGCCGCACCGCTACGTGGTGCAGGTGTTTGCGCTGTCCGAGCCGCTGGCGTTCCAGCGGGTGCCAGGACGGGGTGGGCTGCGGGTTGCGATGCGGCCCATGCTGCTTGGCTACGGGCAATTGATCGGGACCTATGAGCGGAGTTAGCAGGGCGCTGCCCTGCACCCGCAAAGGAACAGATCCCCTTGACCCCTGTTACTTACAGCGAGGTGTCCAGAGGATTTCGTCCTCTGGCGGGGTTCGGGGCAGAGCCCCGATCTTCCTAAGCTGCCTCAATTGCTACGGCGGCGGCCAAAGCGATCAGAGCAGCGGCGAACATGGCAGCATAGCCACCGGTCCAATCATAGAGGGCCGCCAGGCCATACGCGCCCGCCGCCTGGCCGAGCGCCCAGGCCACCGTCATCTGGGTCCAGCCGCGCTGGCGGAGGTCCGCATCCGCCCCGGCCATGCGGCCGACGCGGCCGAGCGCCACCGCGGTAACGCCGGGCACCAGCGTGCCGGCCACCGCGGCGGAGGCGAGCAGGACGGCGAAGTGGCCCGGCGCCAGCAGCAAGGCCCGCACGCTTGCGGCCTCCAGCGCGATGATGCC